>CALGIB010000148.1 GCA_937915955.1 uncultured Pseudomonadota bacterium | reverse complement strand
CGTCCTACGACGTGGTCGTGGACGCCTCGGACACGGTGACCTACGAGACCGACGGCGACAGCGTCACCTGCTGCTGGGACGGCTCGACCTTCGACGTCATCTACGGCACCGCCAACGAGACGGACCTGACGGTCGTGATGAGCGAGGACGACAACTCCAGCTGCTCGTTCACCTACCAGTCCGTGTACGAGGCGGTCACCCGCCTGTCGATCCAGGACAAGGACTACAACGTCACGATGCTCTACTGAGAACGAACTCCGTCCACTGCTGAACGACCCACGCCGGCTGCTCCCACAGCAGCCAGTGGGCGGCCTCGGGGTGTACGGCGGCCACACACTCGGCGCTGACGTGCTCGCAGGACCTCGCGGCGTTCTCGACCAGCATGTAGCTGTCCTGCTCGCCCCAGAGCACCAGGGTCGGGACCGTGATGTCCGGGAAGTCCTGGGCGCTGGCCCAGACCTCGCGCCAGCTGCCGAAGTTCTCGCGGTAGTACATCAGCGGAGGCTTCGTCTCGGCCTTGTCGTTCAGCAGCTCCCAGTAGAAGGCGCTCTGGTCGGGACCAAACACAGACTTGTCGACCAGCTCTTCCTGGTAGACGGCCGCTCGGTCCTCCTGGTCGATGCCGGCCAGCACCCGCGGGGTGAGCCGTGAGGTCATCAGGTTGGCGAACCTCTTGTAGTCGCGCTGGGCCTTGTTCGACTCCCAGGTCTCCATCAGCGCGGTGGGGTGGGGCACGTTCAGGGCGGTCGCCGAGAGCAGGCGCTCCGGCGCGTCCCGGGCCACCTGCCAGGTGATGGCGGCCCCCCAGTCGTGGCCGACGAGGTGGGCCTGTTCGACGCCCAGGGCGTCCAACAGGGCGACGACGTCCGTGGCCAGGGTGGCCAGGTCGTAGCCCTCATCCGGCACAGACGTGCCGCCGTAGCCGCGCAGGTCCGGCGCGATCACACGGTAGTCCTCGGACAGCAGGGGGATCACCCCTCGCCAGCCGTAGGAGGCGTCCGGGAAGCCGTGCAGCAGGACCACCGCGGGCGCGTCCTGGGGGCCGGCCTGCAGCGTGTGCATCTCGAGGTTGGCGGTCTGCACCTGGACGTGGCCCCAGGGCCCCTCGGCCACCGGCGTGAGCGCCAGGGCCGAGGACACCAGCCACATCAAAAGAGGTTGCCCTTGCGCGCAGCGCCCCCGTAGTTGATGTAGACCGTCTTCTCCTCGGCGTAGAACTTCCAGGCGTCCGGGCCCATCTCGCGGGCGCCGACGCCGGTGTCCTTGATGCCGCCGAAGGGCATGTGGGCTTCGCCCCCGACCGTGGGGTTGTTCACGTGCGTCATGCCCGTCTCGAGGTGCTCGATGACGTGGAAGGCGTCCTGCAGGTTGTTCGTGAACACCGAGCCGGTCAGGCCATAGCGCACGCCGTTGGCGGCCGAGATGGCCTGGTCCAGGGTGTCGACGCGGACCACGGACAGCACCGGCCCGAAGATCTCCTCGGTGGCGATGCGCGCGTCCGCGGCCACGTGGTCGAAGACGGTGGGCTCGGGGAAGAAGCCGGTCCCGAGCGCGCCGCCCAGCCGGGTGCCGCCCGTGACCAAGTCGGCCTCGCCCTTGCCCAGCTCCATGTACTTCAGCACCTGGGCCAGCTGCCGCTCGGAGATGCTCGGGCCCATGGTGGTGGCCTCGTCCAGCGGGTGGCCGGCGCGCACGGCCCTGGCGGCCTCGGCCACGGCGGCGACGAACTCGTCGGCGACGCCGGACTGCACGATGGCCCGGCTGGTGGCGGTGCAGCGCTGTCCGGTGGACCCGAAGGCCCCCATGGCGCAGGCGGCCGCGGCCAGGCCGACGTCGGCGTCATTCAACACGATCAGGGGGTTCTTGCCGCCCAGCTCGCACTGCACGCGCTTGTGACGCTTGGCGCACATACCCTCGAGCATCAGGCCGACCTCGGTGCTGCCGGTGAAGCTGATGGCGACCACGTCGGGGTGCTCGACCAGGGCCTTGGCGGGCTCGGCGTCGCCGTGCACCACGTTGACCACGCCCTCGGGGATGCCGGCCTCCAGGCAGAGCTCGGCGATGAGGTGGGCGGTGGCGGGGGTCTCGGGCGCGGGCTTGAGCACCACGGCGTTGCCCGCGGCGATGGCCGGCGCGATCTTCCAGAGGGGGATGCAGACCGGGAAGTTCCAGGGCGTGATCAGCCCGACCACGCCTAGGGGGCGCCACATGGTCATGCCCAGGGTGCCGGCGACCTCGCTGGGGTGGGTGATGCCGGTCATGCGGCGGCAGTCGCCCGCGGCGAACTGCACGTAGCGGATGGTCTTGCCGACCTCGCCGCGCGCCTCGGGCAGGATCTTGCCCTCCTCCAGCGACAGGGTGCGGGCCAGCTTCTCGGCGTCGCGCTCGAGCAGGCTGACCAGGCGGAAGAGCGCCGCGCCGCGAGCGGGAGGCGTGATCTGGGCCCAGCCCTTCTGAGCCTGTTTGGCGGCGGCGACCGCGGCGTTGGCCTCGTCCCGGCCCGAGTCGGGGCGGCTCCCCAGCACCGCGCCGTCGGCGGGAGAGAGGTTGGCGACGGTCGCGGCGCCGTCGGAGAAGGTGCCCCCGATGAGGTTCTGGCAGCGGATGTCCATGACTCGAATCCTGGCTTGGAAGGCGGTCACTATAATCGCGGCCTCAGCCTCAGGAGTTCCCATGGACAGCCAGCAGATGATCGACCTCTGCAAGCGGCACACCCTCTTCAACTGGGCCGCCGTCGGGACGGTGTCGCCGCTGCCCATCGCGCGGGCCGAGGGCGTCTGGCTCTACCAGCCGGACGGCAAGCGCATCCTGGACTTCAACAGCCAGCTGATGAGCGTGAACATCGGCCACAGCCACCCCAAGGTGGTGCAGGCCATGAAGGACGCCTGCGACGACCTGATCTACGCCTTCCCCGGTGCGGCGACCCGCGCTCGGGCCGAGCTCGGCGCCAAGCTGGCCGAGATGATGCCCGGGGACCTGAACACCTTCTTCTTCACGCTGGGCGGGGCCGAGGCCAACGAGAACGCCGTCAAGCTGGCGCGCCAGTACTCGGGCCGCAACAAGGTGCTGTCCCGCTACCGCAGCTACCACGGGGCCACCAACCTCACGATGCAGATGACCGGTGACCCCCGCCGCTGGGCCAACGAGCCCGGCGCCCCGGGCTTCATCCGGGTGCTCGACCCCAGCCCCTACGACTTCAGCTTCGGCGAGGACGAGGCCAGCAAGACCGAGAACAACCTGCGCTACCTGCGCGAGGTCATCGAGATGGAGGGCAGCCACACCATCGCCGCGATGATCATCGAGACGGTCACCGGCACCAACGGCGTGCTGCCGCCGCCCGCAGGCTACCTGCAGGGCCTGCGCGCCCTGCTCGACGAGTACGGCATCCTGCTGATCTGCGACGAGGTCATGGCGGGCTGGGGGCGCACCGGCAAGCTCATGGCCTTCGAGCACGGCGACATCGTGCCGGACATCGTCTCGATGGCCAAGGGCATGACCAGCTCCTACATCCCGCTGGGCGCGGTCGCGATGCGGGATCCCATCGCGCGCCACTTCCAGGAAAACGTCTTCTGGGGCGGGCTGACCTACAACAGCCACCCCTTGTCCCTGAACACCGCGCTGGCGGTCATCCGCGTGTTCGAGGAGGAGGGCCTGGTCGAGCGCTCGGCCGCCATGGGGCAGGTGATGCGCGCGCACATGCAGCGCTTGACGGACGCGCACCCCTGCGTCCAGGCCTTCCGCAGCATCGGCATGTTCGGCATGTTCGACCTGCAGGGCGCGGACGGGAAGCTCATCGCGGGCTTCAACGGCAGCCACCCGGCGATGAAGGACCTGGGCGCCTTCTTCCAGGACGAGGGGCTGTTCACCTTCGTGCGCTGGAGCCACGTGATGAGCAACCCGCCGCTGACCATCTCTGCCGACGAGCTGGCCTACGGAATGGACATCCTGGACCGAGGCTTCAGCCTCGTCGACGAGGCGGTCTTCGGGTGAGCTACGACCTGGAGCTCCGCGCTCCGGGGCTGTACGTCGCGCTGGGGAGGCTCGGGTACCGGCTCCGAGGGAGCCAGGTCCTGCTCGTCGACGAGGCCACCGGCGTGCCGGTCGTGATGGACCTCGATCGCGAGGTCGAGCGCGCCACGCTGCGTGTGCCGATGCCCCGGATCTCGACCTACGGGCAGGTCGCGGCCCACCAGGTCTCACGGCTGGCGCCGCAGGTGCCGGGCCTGCGGGTCCGGGATCCCCAGGTCGACGGAGAGCACGTCGGCGCCTGGGACGAGGCGGCCTTCTTGAGGGGCTGGGACCGCGCGAACCGCTCGGCCCACCAGGACCGGGACCCGCCCCTCGAGGGGCAGCGCTACGCCCGTCGGCCCGTGAGCCCCCGGCGCGTCCAGGACTTCGGCGCCTGGAATCTGGCCCAGCGGCTGCTCCAGCTGAGCTCGTTTTCGGCCTTCGTGCCGAACCTGTTCTTTGGGCTCGTCCAGGGTCGGGTCCGCACCTACGTGGTCTGGGGCGACGCGATGGCGACCTGGCTGCCTCGGGTGGACTTCGTCGTGGTCGCGCGGAACGAGCTCCGCGTCGGCCCGAGCGGGGGCGGGCTCGAGAGCTGCGTGGTCTCGGCCCAGGCGCTGGAGCTCGCGCTGGCCGGCCTGCCCTGGGTCGAGGGTCCGCTGCCCTACCGGGTCATCGAGCCGGAGCCCGGGCTCGAGGCCTGGGTGCGCTCGCTGCCGACCGCCGCCCCTGGGAGCTTCTCGGGTGTGGGCCTGGAGGAGCTGTTCGAGGCGCCCGATGAAACCCAGGCGCTGGGGCCCCCTTGATGGGGTGGTGAACGCCTCATCGAGAGCCCGCCATGACCCGCATCGTCCCCTTCCTCGTCGCCGCCGCCTTCCTGATCCCCGGGCCCGCCTGGGCCGCCAAGGACCGTGACGGGGACGGCGTGCGCGATCGCGACGACGCCTGCGAGGGGCAGGACGACCGGGTGGACCTGGACGCCAACAGCCAGCCGGACTGCGGCGAGAACCTGCTGGTCGGCGCCGGCTTCGACTCGGTCGACCAGGGCCTCGCGTGGGAGGACGACGTCTCGGGCAACAGCTCCACCGGCGTGTCCTTCGAGGACGGCCAGGGCTACCTCTACAGCGGCTCGCTGGACATCCGGCTCTCGGGGCCCTTCGACACCGCGACGCAGGGCTCGCGCTTCAGCTCCTGCGTCGAGGTGGAGCCCGGCAGCCGGCAGCTCCTGATGGCCCAGGTGCAGGTCCAGTCCGAGGGCAGCGGCGAGCTGGCGCTGCTGGAGTACGGCGATCTGGTCGACTGCCTGGGCCGGACGGGGGCCCTGGCCCGGACGCGCCTGGGCGGTCGGCTGGGCACGGTCGGCTGGGAGGACCTCGGCGGTCCGCTGAGCCTGTCCGGCTCCACGCGCTACGCCCGGGTCGAGGTGCGCGCCGAGAAGTCCGGCCAGCAGGGCGTCCTGACGCGCTGGGACAACGTGCTGCTCAAGCCTCTGGCCGACGAGCCCGCGCTGGCCTCGGCCGAGTAGGACTCATTCACTCGCGGATGCGGGTCCTGGGTTCGTCCAGGGGCGCATCCAGGGCCTCCCACTTCGCCTGCTGGACCCGGCGTCGCCAGACCGCGACGCCCCCGGCCAGGGCCAGGCCCAGGACCACGCCGCCAGCCTTGAGGCTGAAGCCGACGGGGTCGTGGGAGAAGGCGTCCTCGGCCAGCGTGTAGAGCGCCACGCCCGTGACGCCGACGCCGACGATCAGCAGGCCGACGCCGTAGAGCACCATGCGCAGATCGAGGCTGCGTCCGTAGCGGGTCTCGCCCATCTACCTGCCCAGCAGCCCGTTCTTCAGGTCCTTGGTGACCGGCGGGTCGCCGAGGAAGATCGCGAACAGTCCCTGGGCCACAGCCAGGCCCTCGACCGTGCCGCGCTTGCTCCCGCGCACATACAGCGAGGTGCCGAGGCCCGGCACGTACTCGAGCATCACCTTGTCGCCCTCGGAGACGTCCTGCATCCAGCCCGCGATCTGGTGGATGCCCTTGACCGCCTCAGCGCTCAGGCCCTTGCCGGTGATGGCCTCGGTGATGGACTCGGACAGCTTCTGCTGCCCCAGGTCCATCTTCATGACCATGACCAGCTGCTTGGCCTCGTCCGCGTCGATGATGGACTGGGCGTCGCGGGACTTGCTCGCGAGGTAGAGGCCCGCCACGTACACATCGAGCATGTACTTCTCGCGCAGGCCCATGCCGTTGAGCACCAGCGCGCTGTCCCCGGCCTTGGCGGTCTCGGGCAGGGTGACGCCGGCCAGCGAGCCGGCCGAGGCGTTGCTGAGCGTCAGGAGGAGCGCGATCACGGAGAGGCCTTGGATGGGGTGGGGGAGGGAGCTCCCCGGTTGAGCATCATTCCGGCCAGGTAGATGCCGCCGCCCAGGAACACGCCCACGAACCAGGCGTAGGTGTAGATGGTGTCGAAGAACTCGGGGACCACCCCGTCACCGAAGGCGCCGGCCTGGTGCAGGAAGCCCGGCACGTTGGGGAGCACGGCCAAGAGCAGGGCCAGCAGCGCGATGGGGTTGAAGCCCGAGCTGTAGGTGTAGGGGCCCTTGTTGTGGAACAGGCCGCTCAAGTCCAGCTTCGTCTTACGGAGGATGAAGTAGTCGGCGAGCAGGATGCCCACGACCGGGCCGATCAGGGCCGAGTAGCCGACCAGCCAGGTGAAGATGTAGCCCTCGGTGCTGGCGATGAGCTTCCACGGCAGGATGGCCAGGCCGATGCCCGCGGTGATGTAGCCGCCCATCTGGAAGGTGAACCTCTGGGGGGCCAGGTTGATGAGCGCGTTGGCCGGAGAGACCACGTTGGCGGCGATGTTCGTGCTGAGCGTGGCGACGGCCAGGGCCAGCAGCGAGATGACGACCGTGCCGCCGCCGCCGATCATGCCGGCCAGGACGGTGGGGTCCCAGACCGGCTCACCGGGGGCGCCCGTGACCGGGTCCGCGAAGATGACGGTGGTGGCCGAGGTCACGGCGACGCTGATGAACGCGAACAGCGTCATCGTCGTGGGCAGGCCGATGGCCTGGCCGAGCACCTGGTCCTTCTGCGACTTCGCGTAGCGGGTGAAGTCGGGGATGTTCAGCGAGAGCGTCGCCCAGAAGCCCACCATGGCGGTGAGCGAGGGCACGAACACGCTCATGAACTGGCCCTCCTTGGCGCCGCCCTCGTCGAAGGCGCTCGGCATGGCCAGCATGGTCTCGAAGCCGCCCGCGGAGACATAGGCCCAGCCGAGCAGGGCCAGGCCGATGGCGATGAGGAAGGGCGCGGCCACGGTCTCGAGCAGGCGGATGCTGTCGACGCCCTTGTAGATGATGGCGATCTGGAGCACCCAGAACAGCAGGAAGCAGCCCAGCTCGCCCGCGTTGATGCCCAGCAGCGGCAGGTCCGTGCCTTCGAGCGCGCCGCCGAGCAGCACGTTGAGCAGCTGGTAGATGGCGAAGCCGCCGAACCAGGTCTGGATGCCGAACCAGCCGCAGGCCACCAGGGCTCGCAGGATCGAGGGCACGTGCGCGCCCTGGATGCCGAAGCTGGCCCGCGCCAGGACGGGGAAGGGCACGCCGTACTTGGTGCCGGCGTGGCCGTTGAGCACCATGGGCACGAGCACGATCAGGTTGCCCAGCATGATGGTGAGCACGGCCTGCCACCAGTTCATGCCCTCGCTCACCAGGCCGCCGGCCAGGGTGTAGGTGGGCACGCAGACGACCATGCCGACCCACAGGCTGGCCATGTTCATGACCGACCAGTGACGCTCCTTGGCGGTCGTCGGCTTGATGTCGTCGTTGATCAGGTTGGGGTCCGGGTTGCGGACCTCCATCGACTCGGCCATTCAAGCCTCGAGGGGACAGGGTGGGGTGCGAGCCCTGCTCGAGCAGGGCTCGGGCGGCTCAGCCGCGCTTCACGGCGGTCGGCACGTTCAGCGCGTTGCGCTTGTTCTGGGCGTCCCAGAAGTGAGCGAAGGGCGGGCGGTCGACGTACTTGCCGGTGCCCCGCTCGGTCTTGAGTTGGTCGTTCTCCCAGACCACGCGACCTCGGGACAGGGTGACCGCGGCGTTGCCCGTCAGCTCCATGCCCTCGTAGATGTTGAAGTCGATGTTCTGGTGGTGGGTCTTCACCGAGACCGTGCGGGTCTTGTTCGGATCCCAGACCACGACGTCCGCGTCGGCTCCCACGCTCAGGCTGCCCTTGCGCGGGTGCATGTTGAAGATGCGCGCGGTGTTCGTGCTGGTCGCGGCCACGAACTGGCTTGGGGTCAGCCGGC
>CALGIB010000147.1 GCA_937915955.1 uncultured Pseudomonadota bacterium | reverse complement strand
CTGGTCTTCGCCAGCAATACGAGCTTCGAGGGCGACCCCCGCGAGCTCGGCCCCGCCCGCCCCGAGACCCGCGAGCTCGAGCAGCAGCTGGCCGCCCGCTACGGCGGCTTCGGCACCGGCGGCCTCATCGCGGTGCGCGGCGACACCCTGGATCAGGCCCTGGACGAGGCCTACCGCGTCCAGATCGCGCTGGAGGCCCTGCCCGGCGTAGACCCTGTGGGGCCGGCCAGGCTGCTGCCCGGACCTGAGACCCGAGACGCGCGGACCTCGGCCCTGCCCCCCGTCGAGGAGCTCCAGGCGCGCATCGACGCCGCCGCGCTGGAGCTGGGCTTCACCCCGCAGGCCGTCGAGGGCGCCGCCCAAAGGCTGCACACCCGGGCCAGCCAGCCCTTGAGCCCCGAGACCTGGGCGGGCACCCCGGTGTCGAGCCTGGCCGAGGGGCACGTCCTGAGCAGCGACAACGCCGTGATGCTCAGCGTCGTGCTGGCGGACGACAGCCTGGGCGAGGCGGTCGAGGCCGCGACACGCCAGGCCAGCCCCCGGGCTGAGCTGGTCCTGACCTCGCAGTTCGCTACCCGCGGCGTGGACGCCATCGTCAGCGAGCTGGTCCGCCTCGGCAGCCTGGCCCTGGCTGGCGTCGTGCTGCTCCTGGCGGTGCGCTACCGCGACCCGCGCAAGGTCCTGGCCGCGCTGGCCCCCTGCCTGGTGGCCATCGCCTTCGCGCTGGGCGCCCTCGGCCTGATCGGCGAGCCCTGGAACGCGGTGAGCGCCTGCGGGATGATCCTCATCCTGGGGCTGGGCCTGGACTACGGCGTGTTCATGGTCGAGGCCGGCTCGGAGCGCCTCGGTCACACCGGCTACGCCGTGCTCATGTCGGCGCTGACGACCCTCTTCGGCTTCGGGGTCATGGCCATCACGCGCAGCCCGGCGCTCTTCGGCGTCGGCCTGGCGGTGCTCGTCGGCGTGGCCGCGGCGATGGTCTCCTCGCTGCTGCTGTCCCCTCGCCTGGCCTCGGGCCAGCCCATCGTCGGCGGACGGCTGGGCCGCTGGGGGCTGCGCCTGGTGGCGCTGGCGCTGGTCGCGGTGAACCTGGACCTGCTGGCCCAGCAGATCTTCTACCTGACCCCCGCGCCCTCGGGCGAGGCCCCGACCTGGCAGCTCGAAGAGGTCCGCCCCGGCGACCGGCGCTTCGGACCCAACCGCCTCCTCCAGTCCGAGGGCATCTGGACCCAGTACACCGAGGGGGACCCCTACACCCGCGGGTGGGCGGCCGCCGTGATGGCCCCGGCCCTCCGCGAGCGCCTCGAGGACCAGACCCTGACCGCCTTCAGCGAGAGCGTGCCGAACCCCATCGGTCGCTACGCCATCCTGCGCGGCGCGGGCCTGTGGGCGCCTCGACTGGACCAGCACTTCCTGCCCGAGCACCTGGCCGAGCTCGTCGGCTCCACGGACGCCGGCGACGACCACTTCGCGCTGCTGGGACCGGCCTATACGCGGAAGGTCTACTACCACGCCATCCACGACATCGGGCAGGCCGTCGTGGACTCGCCCTTCGTCGTCGGCTGCACCGGCTTCATGGCCCAGGACGCCCAGGGTCACTGGATCATCGGGCGCAACTTCGACTTCGACGGCGGCCCGATCTTCGACCGGGACAAGGTCGTCCAGTTCGTCCAGCCCGAGGACGGCTACGCCTTCGTCAGCGTGGGCTTCACGGGCTTCCTCGGGGTGGTCTCGGGCATGAACGAGCAGGGCATCGCGGTGGCCATCAACGCCTCCGGCAGCGACGATCCGCCCGTCGCGGGCACGCCGATGACGCTGATCGTCCGCGAGATCCTGGAGCGGGCCGGCACCCTGGACGAGGCCGAGGCCATCCTCCTCAAGCGCAAGGGCTTCGTCAGCGAGAACGTGATGATCGTGGACGCCAGCGGCGACCGGGCCGCGCTCTTCGAGGTCTCGCCCCAGCGCCTGGACCGCATCGAGGTGCAGGGCCAGCTCGGCGTGGCCAACCACTTCCGCACCTCGACCTTCGCCGGGGACGAGCAGACCGCCTGGCGCCTCGAGGAGATCACGACCAGCTACCGCCAGGCCCGCATGGACGAGCTCCTGGCCGAGGAGCCCATCAGCATGGAGCGCGGCGTGGAGATCCTCCAGGACCGCCTGGGCCCCCAGGGGCGGGTCCTGCCGATCGGACACCGCTGGGCGCTGGACGCCGACATCGCCACCCACTCGGTGGTCATGAAGCCGGCCAGCGGCGAGATCTGGGTCAGCCGCTACCCCAACGCCAGCGGCGGCTATGTGGCCTACACCCTCGAGGACGCCCTGGACGAGGGCCGCATCGAGCCCGTCGAGGTGGTCCCACCGGGGGACGTGCGCCGGACCGTGGACGTCCACCGCGGCCGCGAGCTGCTCAAGCAAGGCGGCTCGGCCACCCAGCGCGAGAGCGCCGCCCGGCGCGCGATGATGCTGATGCCCGGGCACCCCCAGCCCATGCTGGCGCTGGCCGAGGCCCTGGTCGACCAGGACCGCTGTGACGAGGCCGTGCCCCTGCTCGAGCAGGCCCTGGCGATCCCACCCGAGTACGCGAGCCAGACCCGCGAGGCCCAGGAGCGGCTGGCCTCATGTCGCTGATGCTCCTGCTGGCCTGCGTGAAGAGCCCCCTGTCGTCCTCGGAGCGCGTCGAGGCGCTGCACCAGTTCAAGCTCGAGAGCCCCCTCGGCACGCTGGCCGGCATGGCCGTGGTGGTCGTCTCCGAGGACGAGTTCGTGCTGCAGGCGCTGACCCCCGCGGGCATGGCCCTGTTCACCGTCGAGGGGGACAGCGTGCGCGCCCCGGATCCGGCCTGGGCCGCGGTGCTCGAGCGCATCCCCTTCGAGCGCGACATGCGCCTGGTCTACGGCTGGCCCTGCGCCGAGCCTCGCTGCGAGCTGCCCCAGGGCAGGCTCGCCCAGGAGCGCACGGACGAGGGCCTGGTCCGGCGTTACCGAGGCCCGGGCGGTCCCGCGACCGCCACGATCACCGAAGGAAAGGCGGTGCTGGTGGACCCTCGCCGACGGACGACGCTGACCATGCTGGGCGAGGCCATCCATGACTGAGCCCCTCGGACCGCCCGGGGGCCAGGCCCCAGCACGCCGCAGCTGGCCCGGCTGGGACGGCTGGGCGCTGATCCTGCTGGGGCTGATCTGCGCCGGGGTCTACCTCGGACGAGGGCAGCTCGGCGGCGGCGAGCGCCTGCTGGCCGTGCTGGTCGTGGACGCGCTCTGGCTGGCCGGCACCTGGTGGAGTCGCCGCCGGGGGGCCGCGTGACGATCCGACCGCTGGTCGTCATCCCCAGCAAGGACAACGTCGCCACGGTGGCCGAGGTTGCCCGCGGCTGCCTGGAGTTCTGCCCGGACGTGCTCGTCATCGACGACGGCAGCGCCGACGGCACGGGGGCCGCCGCGGCCCGGGTGGTGCCCGTCGTCACCCATCCCGTGAACATGGGCAAGGGCGTCGCGCTGACCACCAGCTTCCACTACGCCCGCGAGCACGGCTTCACCCACGTCATCGCCGTGGACGCGGACGGCCAGCACCTGCCCGAGGACCTGCCGCTGTTCCTGGAGGCCGCTGAGAGGGACCCCTGGGCCATCCACCTGGGCGTGCGCGACATGAGCACGGCGCCCGGCAACAGCCAGTTCGGCCGCAGGTTCAGCAACTTCTGGATCTGGGTGGAGACGGGCCACCGCGTCGGCGACAGCCAGACCGGCTACCGCGTCTACCCCGTGGAGCCTGTGCTCTCGCTGGCCCTGCCCAAGGGCCGCTACGAGTGGGAGGTCGAGGTCCTGACCCGCGCGCTCTGGGCCGGCATCGCGGTCCGGGACATCCCCTGCCGGGTCTACTACCCGCCCGAACAGGAGCGGGTCAGCAGCTTCCGGCCGTTCTGGGACAACCTGCGCATCTCCCTGCTGAACACCCGCCTGGTGGCGGGCCGCCTGCTCTGGCCCCCGCGCTGGATCAACCGCGTACCGGAGCCCGGCAGCCCCTGGCGGGGGCAGCACCGCGGGCGGCTCTGGGGCTGGCGCTTCTACGTCGGCGTGATCCGGCTCTTCGGCCGCTGGCCGGCCTACCTCGCGATGACCTGGATGGCCGCGTTCTACTGGCTCATCGGGGGCGACCAGCGTCGGGGCGTGATGAGCTACCTGCGGCGGCGCATGCCCGAGGCCTCGGGCCTGGCGCGGGCCTGGACCAGCTACCGACTGTTCCTCCGCTTCGCCTGCTCGCTCATCGACCGCTTCGCCGTGATGCTGAAGGGCCCGGAGGCCTTCCACCTCGAGCGCGAGAACACCGAGGCGGCGAGCGCGACCGTCGAGGCCGGCGGCTGCATCATCCTGAGCGGCCACCTGGGCAACGCCGACATGGGGGCCTCGACCCTGCGGCGCATCACCGCGTCCGGCCGGCCCGTCAACATGGTCCAGTACCACGCCGAGCAGGACCCCTACGTCGTCCTGCTGCAGGAGCTCCTGGGCGAGCGCGCCCCGAAGGTCATCGCGATCAACTCGGGCGACGACATGGCCAGCCTCGAGGTCGCTCGGGCCCTGCGCCGAGGCGAGATCGTGGCCCTCAAGGCCGACCGCCTGGTGGACGAGCGCAGCGTCGAGGTCGACTTCCTGGGCGGCAAGATGAAGCTGCCCGCCGGCCCCTTCCTGCTGGCGGCGCTGGCCAGGGCGCCCGTCTTCGTGCTGGGCTGCTTCAAGGAAGGCCCGAGCAGCTACCGGGTCATCGCGACCGAACCGCGCGTGCTGAGGTTCACCTCGCGCAAGGACCGCGACGCCGACCTGCAGCGCTGGGCGCAGGAGTTCGCGGACACGCTGGCCGAGTGGACCCGCCGCTGGCCCGAGCAGTGGTTCAACTTCCACGACCCCTGGGCCTGAGGGCCTCGGGGATCATCCCGCGGAGCTCACGCCGAGGCGTGCCCGATCGAGTCCGCGGCGGCCTGGATCTGGTCGGCGTTGCCGAAGTGGTCGCGGATGTAGCCGTGGATGTCGCCTACGGTCTTCATGTCCACGACGACCTTCTCGTCGATCCGGAACCCAAAGGCCTTCTCGAGCGCGACGATCAGATCGACGGCGTCGAGGCTGTCCAGATCGAGGTCCTCGCGGAGCGAGGCCGTGGGGACGACGGCGTCCTCCTCGAGCTCGAACTCTTCGACGAGGATGTGATCGACCTTCTGGATGATCTCTTCGGTGGTCATAGCGGCAGGGACCTCTCGAAAACCGCGGCCAACTATGCGCTCCGTGGTGAGGCTGCAACGTCTCAGCCTGAGGTGGAGCGCCGCGCTGGCCCTCAGCAGGTCATGCCACCGTCCACGACGAACAGCTGCCCGGTGATGTAGGTGGCCCCGGGGCCGGCGAGGAAACGCACCAGGGGCGCGATCTCCTCCGGGGTGCCGAGCCGCCGCATCGGGATGATCTTCTTGGCCTCGGTCTTGACGATGTCCGGCAGCACGGCCGTCATGTCGGTCTCGATGAAGCCCGGGGCCACGGCGTTGACCCGGATCTTCCGCTTGGCGACCTCGCGCGCCAGCGAGCGGGTCATGCCGATGATGGCGGCCTTGCTGGCCGAGTAGTTCACCTGCCCGGAGTTACCGCGGATGCCGCTGATGCTGGTGAGGTTGATGATCACGCCGGCTCGCCGCCGCACGAAGTTGCTGATCACGGCGCGCGACATGCGGAAGCAGCCCCCCGCGTTCACCGCCAGCACGTCGTCGAAGGCCTCGTCCGACATCTGCATCAGCAGGCCGTCCTTGGTGATGCCCGCGTTGTTGACCAGGATGTCGATCGGGCCCAGCTCCTCGGCGGCCGCGACCAGCTTCTCGCAGCCCTCGGTCGTGCTGACGTCGGCCTGAACGGCCACCCCGCCGATCTCGGCGGCTACGGCCTCGGCGGCGTCCGAGCGGCTGCGGTAGTTCACGACCACCCGGGCCCCGCCGGCGGCCAGCTCCCGAGCGATGGCGGCGCCGATGCCTCGACCACCGCCCGTGACGATGGCGATCTTTCCTTGCAGCTCCATGACCTACTCCGGGGCGCCCAGGACGAGCGCGGTGTTCACGCCACCGAAGGCGAAGTTGGTGGACAGGATGCGCGACGTCGGCCGCGCCAGGGGCTGCGTGGGCAGCAGCAGCGGCGCGACGTCCGGATCCACGAGGTTCCGGGTGGGCGGCAGCACACCCTTCTGCATGGCGAGCACGCCGGCGATGGCCTCGACCACCCCGCAGCCGCCCAGCATGTGGCCGAGGTGGCCCTTGAGCGAGGACACCGGCACGCGGTCGCCGAAGATGCCGTAGAGCGCCTCGGCCTCGGCCGCGTCGCCGATAGGGGTGCCGGTGGCGTGCGCGCAGGCCCAGCCGATCTCCTCGGAGGGGATGCCCGCGTCCCGAAGGCTCAAGCGGATGGCCGCCTTCATGCCCTCAGGGGCCGGGCTGGCCATGTTCACCGCGTCCGAGGTCCCCCCGTAGCCGAGCACCTCGGCCAGGATGGTGGCCCCGCGAGCCCGGGCGTGCTCGCGCTCCTCGAGCACCAGGATGCCGGCCCCCTCGGCCACCACGATGCCGTCACGGCCGCGGTCGAAGGGGCGGGGCGTGAGCGAGGGCGAGTCGTTGAAGCCGCGGCTGGCGCCGCCCATGGCGTCGAAGGTCATGCTGGCGGCGACGTGCAGCTCGTCCGCGCCGCCGGCGATGATGACGTCGGCCCGGCCAGCCCGGATGCGGTCCAGGCCCAGCCCGATGGCCTGGGTCGAGGACGCGCAGGCGGCGTTGGTCGAGGTGGCCTCGCCCGTGACACCGAAGAACATCGCCAGGTTGGTGGCGACGGTGTGGGACATCACCTGGAAGAACAGCGTCGACTTGATGCCGCGCACGCTGCTGGTCTCGATGAAGTGGCGCCAGAAGGCCTCGTCCGCGTGGTTGCTGCCCGTGGTCGAGCCCGCCACGACGCCGACGTTGCCCTCGCGCAGCTCGTCGGCGGACAGACCGGCCTGGGCCACCGCGTCCCGAGCGCTGGCCACCGCGTACATGGCGACCCGACCCATGGTCCGGCGGTACTTTCGGGGCAGCTGCTTGTCGTCGAAGTCGCTGACCGGCGCGCCCACCAGGCACTGCAGCTCCTCGACCCGAGCCCAGTCCGGCAGCGAGCGCACACCCGTGCGGCCCTGGATCAGCCCCTCGAAGAGCTGCTCAGGCGTCGATCCGAGGGGGCTTCGGAGCCCCATTCCCGTGATGACAACTCGCCGCATCAGTCCGGTGTCGCGTTCAGCTCGTCGAGCAGACTGTCGAGGCCCAGGTGGAAGCCGCAACCGTAATAGGCCGACAGGGTCGCGCCCAGCACGCCCGGGGTGAACACGCCCTGCCCGACCTGCACGAAGTTGCGGATGCGCAAGACCTGGCTGGGCCGGTACTTGCCCATCTGGTCGACCGAGTGGTAGTGCCCGTACATCGCGCCCTCGGGCGAGCGCGTGTAGTGCTGGGTGGTCAGCCCCGTGCTGCCCTCGACCCGGCGGATCCGGGGCCGCAGCGTGGGGAAGTCCTCGCACAAGGCCCGGACCTGACGGTCCACCAGGCCCTGCTTGAAGGCCTGGTAGTCCTCGGGGCGCTCGCGCGGCTTGCTGCCCTGCCAGGGCTGGACCAGGTCCCAGGGCAGCGAGGTCAGCATCAGCACCACGTTGTGGGCCCGGCGACCGGCGCCGAAGCCCTCGCCCGGGGCCGTCGCAAAGTAGAAGGGGCAGTGGTCGGCTGTGATGGGATCGAAGGAGCGCGCGGGCTCCAGCGAGCCGTGCCGGTAGACGTTGCTGTTGCCGATCTCGGGGGCCGTGCCGTCGAGCTGGATGTAGGTGCCCAGGTGGGCCAGGCCGGGCCGCTGACCCAGCACCCGGCTGCGGTAGGCCTTTCGGACCGCGTGCGGCGGCAGCAGGTCCAGCATCACGCGGGGGTTCAGGTTGCTGATGACCAGGTCGGCCCGCTGCTCCTCGCCCGAGGCCAGGCGCAGGCCGACGGCGACCCCGTCCTCGACCAGCATGTCGGTGACCTCGCTGCGGAGGAGCACCTGTCCACCGAGCGCCTTGATGCGCTGGACCATGACCTTGGCGAGCCGATCTCCGCCCCCCACGACGCGGTGGGCGCCGCGGAGGAAGTGATGCATGATCACGCTGTGCAGGCCGAAGGGCGCGTCGTGGGCGGCCACCCCGTAGAGCACGCACTGCCCCGTCAGGACCGCCTTGAGCGCCGGGTCCTTGAGCCGCCGGTCGATCGCCTGCTCCAGACTCAGGCCCTCCCAGCGCAGGAAC
>CALGIB010000146.1 GCA_937915955.1 uncultured Pseudomonadota bacterium | reverse complement strand
GAGGCCGAGCTCATGGGCCTGACGGAGCACCTCGTGGGGGTACTCGCCGGTCTCGTCGTGGTGGGCCGCCGCGGGCCGGATGACGTCGCGCGCGAAGTCGTTGGCGAGGGCCTGAAGGGCCCGCTGCTCCTCGCTGAGCTGGAAGCTGATGGACATGTCGGATCTCCTGGGATTTCGAGGTCACCCCCCTAACGGGTGGCCGACAGCCCGGTCACTCAGAAGCAGCCCTCTGCGTGCGCCATGTTCCACATGTTCAGCACGTTGAAGGCCTGCATCGAGTCGAAGTCCTCCATCACCGGCGCGCCGGCCGGCACCGACGCCACGCTCTTCACGATCTGGTCCAGCCCGTTGACGTAGCCGTCGCAGGTCGGGCTGGTCCCCCTCTCGTAGGCCTGTACGGAGACCCGCCCCATGGCCAGGATCTCGCCGAGGTCCTGGAACCGCGCCGGCTCGCCCACGACGCAGCCGGCCATCTTGAGCACCGGGTAGTGCATGGCCCCGGTGCCGGCGGTCATCTGCTGGCTCATCCAGCCCTCGGCCTGTCGGAGCCGATCCCGCTGGGCCGCCGCCTGGCTGGAGGTGTGCTGGACCATCCAGCCGCAGAGGTGCGGATCGGCGTCCACGATGCGTCCGCCCCGATCCGCCGCGTCAGCCAGGAAGTCCTCGGTCTGCGCCAGGCTCAGCCCGCCCCTCATCGCGGTCCACTTCGAGACGTTGCCGGCGTCCCGGACGACGTACTCCAGGTGCATCACGACCACGCGCTCGCGCGCGGCCTCGATCTCGCCGGCCTGGGTGGGGTCCGCCGTCTTCACCCGGCGCAGCAGCGCCTCGGCCCGCCGCGTGAGCTCCTCGCTGGCGCCGATCCAGCGGGCCTGGGTGTAGAGCCAGTAGAGGTCCAGGGCGTCCTCGACGGTCAGCCCCTTCTCCGTGCTCCAGGGGGTCTGGTCGACCACGCCGGCCCGCCTCATCGCGGCCATCAGCCGGTCCGCCTCGGCCAGCCGCTCGCGCGGCTCGTAGCAGCCGTCGATGGCCTGCAGCAGCCCGCTCCCGGCGTCACCCCGGGTCACGGTCAGCAGGCGCCCGCCGACCAGGAAGCTGCCCAGGCTGTCGAAGAGCGAGCCGTAGCGGGAGCCCGCGTCCTCCTTGGCGATCTCGGGCCCCTCGGCCTCGCTCCGATACCGGGTGAAGCCCTGGTCCTCGGCCTCGTGGCGCAGCTCGTAGCTGAAGACCCCCGGCGGGCGCCCCTCGGCGTCGGGCCCAGCGCGCCTTGGGGGCTCCTGTACGACGAAGTCGTGGCGCTCCAGGTAGTGCCACATCTCGCGCACCCGCTGGCAGTGCCGGCCTTCGTTCTCGAGCGCCGCCAGCCGCAGCGACCAGCCCACGATGGTGTCCATGTCGTCGGGCAGGTCCGGCCGGCTCAGCTCGTCCGGGAAGGTGTCCAGCATGCGCTTGTTCATCGCGCCGTAGACCTCGTGGAAGCGCTCCTCGCGCTGCGCCCGGTAGGACTCGAGCAGGGCCCGGACCTCGGCCAGGGCCGACTGGGCCGCGTCGAACTGGGGATCCAGCGCCAGCGCGCGCTCATAGGCCGCGCTGGCCGCCTCCAGGTTGCCCCGGTCCTGCTGCTCCAGCCCCTCGCCCCAGGCCGAGAAGGCCCGGAAGTCCTCGGTCGGCGCCTCGATCAGCACCTGGCGCCGGATCGAGCTGCTCAGCTCGACCTCGAGCCCCTCGAGCAGGCCCTCGACCAGGTCCTTCTCGACGGTGACGAAGTCGCTCACCAGCCCCTGGGCGTCATGCGCGCGGCGGATCGAGCCCGTCTCGACCTCGACGATTCGGGCGTCCAGCGCCATGGTCTGCCCGACCACGCTGAAGCTACCGACCAGCACGAAGCGGGCGCCCAGCCCCTGGCCCAGCTTCTGGGCCGTCGACTCGTCGAGGAAGCCGCTGGCGCCCAGGTTCATCTCGGCCATCAGCTCCTGCAGGCGCGCGCGCTCGACCAGCTCCAGGCCGGGCACCTTGGACAGATCGCTGACCAGCATGTTGGCGAGCGCCTTGCCCAGGCCCTCGTACTGCTCGCTGGCCGCGGCCTTCTCGAGGGGCAGCA
>CALGIB010000145.1 GCA_937915955.1 uncultured Pseudomonadota bacterium | reverse complement strand
CATCCAGATGGTGCACGCCAACCTCTGGAGCTCGGCGGGGCTGCTCAGCAACGCCTGGTCGCCCGCGCTGCTCGAGACGGTCGAGGCCTTCCACACCTACCTGGACATGCTGGACGAGGACGGCACCCTGAGCTTCGCGCGCGGCAGCCAGACCGGTCCCCTGATGCGCTCCGCGGCGCAGGCCCTGCGCGAGCGCGGCGTCGCCGAGCCCTGGCGGAACATCGCCCTGGTCAAGGGGCACGCCACCGTCCTGCTGGTGAAGAAGAAGGCCTGGACTCCGTGGGAGCACGCTCAGCTGCTGCAGCTGCTGGACGACTACGAGGGCGCCGACCTGGCCCAGGACCCCCTCGTGCCCCCGGAGCGGCCGCTGTGGCAGGGCCGGGTGATGACGGACGACCGCCCCTACCTGGACGACCCCGCCATGGTGGGGCGCCACCTGAAGCAGGTCTTCCAGCGGGCCAGCGGCGCCAGCGAGGAGCCGCTCACCGCGCTCTACCGCAGCGTCGTCATCCAGGTCCTGTTCGTGCTGATGGGGGGCCTGTTCTTCGTCTTCCTGCCCATGCTGCGCCGCGGGCCGATGGAGCTCGGAGGCGTCCAGGGGGTGGGCAAGGTCCTGCTGTACGTGTCCTGCCTGGGCTACGGCTACCTGTCGGTGGAGACCGTGCTGATCCACGAGCTGGTGCTCTTCGTCGGGCACCCGACCTATGCGGTCACGGTGGTCATCCTGGCGATGTTGCTGTTCTCCGGCATCGGCAGCGCGCTGGCCGGGCGCATGCACCAGGACAAGCTGCTGCGGAACCTGCGCGTGGCGCTGGTCACCGTCCTGGCGCTGGGCAGCCTGCAGGCCTTCGTCTTCCCCGAGCTGCTGCAGGCCCTCGCGCTGGGCCTGCCCCGGGGGCTGCGGGTGCTGATCACCGGGCTCATGATCGCGCCGCTGGGCCTGGTGATGGGCATGCCCTTCCCGCTGGCGATGCGCCTGATCCCCAAGCAGGGCGGCGGCATCGTACCCTGGGCCTGGGCCCTGAACGGCTGGACGTCCGTCGTGGCGGGCCTGGCGACCGTGCTCCTGAGCCGAATCTGGGGCTACTCGTTGGCCTTCGGCGTCGCCCTCCTCGCCTACGCCCTGGCCCTCGGGCTGGCCTCGGCGCTGCCCCGGCTGACCCGCAGGGGCGGCTGAGACGCGGCCAGGACCAGGCCAACGGGAGCCAGGGCTCCGGCGAGGTCGGTCATGGACCCGTCCGCCGCTGCCACCCCTCGACCCTGATCTGGATCGCCCTGCGGCGGTCGTGTCTGGACACCCCGAGAGGCCTTGGTTAGCCTCGGAGAGTTATTGATAGTGACTTTCAACTTCAACATGCAGGGGCTCCCCGATGTTGCTCGCTCTCTTGGCCTGTGCGG
>CALGIB010000144.1 GCA_937915955.1 uncultured Pseudomonadota bacterium | reverse complement strand
CCTGGCGCTGCGCGACTACGTCTTGCTGGCGGAGCCCGGGTGGACCGAGGCACCTCCCCTGGAGAGCCGGGTCGCCGCGACCCCGGATCCGGTGACCTGGGACCAGGTCAACGAGCGCGTCTTCGGACGCATCTGCGCCCACTGCCACATGAAGCCCGAGCTGAACGATGGGCGCGCGGGCCCCGGCAATGCAGGGGGCTTCGGCTTCGCCGCGACGGGCATCGAGCTGCAGACCTACGAGGGCGTCGCGGCCGTCGCGGACAAGATCCCGGGCTCACTCGAGCGTCGGCGGCTGGAGGTCCATCGCGACGTGGTGGCTCCGGGCCAGCAGCCGGCCAGCGTGACCCGCCCCGAGCGCCCTGGCATGCCGCTGGGGCTCCCGGCGCTGTCGGACCAGGACACCGCGCTCGTCCTGGGCTGGATCGAACAAGGCATGCCCAGGTAGGCATGCCTCGTCGCCTCAGAGAGGGAGGCCCCTCTCAGCTGCGGCGACGGCGGCGACGACGCTTGGGATCGGCCTCAGCGCCCTCGGTCGTGCCGCTGCTGGAGCTGGCCTCGCTGCTACGGGAGCTGCTGCTGTCGTCACGGGGCGGCCGGTCCGAGGACCGCTCGGGGCGGGACCTGGAGCGGTCACCGTCCCGCCCGCGTCCGCCGTCACGACCGCCGTCGCGGCCGCCGTCGCGGCCACCTCGACGACCACCGCCGCCCCCTCGGCTGCCACCGGACTCGCGCTTCTCGCTGCGCGCCTCCTGGATGGCGCCGACCGTGTCGACGCCCTTGTCGGCCCGGCGCGCCCGGTCCCAGAGGAAGAAGCCCTTCATCGCGGTGGCCAGGAGCACGTCGCCGTCCGGCCGCTCCTTCATGGCGCGGACCATGGGCAGGAAGGCCTCGAAGGCCGTGGTGCCAGCGGCCGCCTTGATGGTCGCGACCTGCCGCTCGACGCGGAGCTGGCCGGCCTCCTCGGGCGTGGGCATCTCGCGGTACTCGAAGGCGATCTTGAACTGCTTCTCGAGCACCAGGCGGGTCGACAGGTCTCCGCCACCCGCGAGGGTGATGGCCATGCCTTCCTTGCCGATGCGACCGGTGCGGCCGATGCGGTGCATGTAGACCGCCGGGTCCCCGGGCAGCGCGTAGTTGATCACGTGCGTCAGGTTGCTGATGTCGATGCCGCGGGCGGCGACGTCGGTGGCGACGAGGAACTGCACCTCGCCCGACTTCACCTTGGCCATCACCTGCTCGCGCTTGTTCTGCGGCAGCTCGCCCGAGATCAGCTGCGCGTCCAGCCCCTGACGATCCAGGAAGGTGGCCACCGTGCTGGTGTCCTCGCGCGTGTTGCAGAAGATGATGGTCGAGCCGGGGCTCTCGGTGTCGATGACCGCCAGCAGGGCGCGGGCCTTGTGGAAGTTCGGGCTGCTCTCGTAGAGCACGTGCGTGATGCCCTCGACCCGGTCGGTGTCCGTGGACAGGATGATGTCCTCGGGGTCGTCCAGGAACTGGCTGACGATGCGCTTGACCTCGGCCTCGACCGTGGCCGAGAACAGCAAGGTCTGGCTGTCCTTGGGGGCCTTCTTCAGGATGCCGGTGACGTCCTTGTAGAAGCCCATCGAGAGCATCTCGTCGGCCTCGTCCAGGCAGGACACCTTGAGGCGGGACAGGTCCAGGTTGCCGCGGCGGATGTGGTCCGCGACGCGCCCGGGGGTGCCGACGACGATCTCGACGCCCTCCTCCAGCGCCTTCTCCTGCGGGCCCATGCCCACGCCGCCGTAGATGGGCAGGATGCGGAGATCCTTGAACTTGGCAAGTCCGGCCAGCTCGCGAGCGATCTGGTTGGCCAGCTCACGGGTCGGCGAGAGCACCAGGCCCTGCACGTAGCGGCTGCCTTCCTCGATGCGCTCGACGATCGGGATGCCGAAGGCGGTGGTCTTGCCCGTGCCGGTCTTGGCCCGGACGAGCATGTCTCGGCCCGCCAGACCGGGCTCGATGCTGAGGGACTGGACCTCGGTGGCTTCGTCGTAGCCCATCTCCGCGAGCGCCTTCAGGAGCTCCTGGGACAGGGGGAACTCGTCGAACTTCTTGCCGCTCTTGTAGTCCGTGGCGGCGGGGGGCAGCGAGTCGGTCTCGTCTGTCTCGGCGTCGGTGTCGTCGACGTCGGATTCGTTGTGGAGCATCTGCTTCCTTGTGTCGTTTTAGTAGCTTGGTCGCGTGTACAGTCGCGCGGTGTATCGCCTTGACACCCCTTGGACCACCGAGCCAGGCCAGTTAGGGGGGGCTCTTGCCCCAAGAGGAAGGCCTCGATGGTCGCCCTGGACAGCTCTGGACTAGGCCGCCTGGTCGAGTCCGCGACCCGAGTCCTGCTCACTGGTCCGGAGGACCCGGACGGCGACAGCTTCGGCGCGTGTCTGGCGCTGCAGCGCGCTATCCGGTCCCTGACGGACGCGCGCGTAGACGTCGCGGGGGTGGCTGGATTCCGCTACGCCTGGCTCCCCGGTGCGGCCGAGATGGTGCCGGACCAGGCCATCGCGGGCCCCTACGACCTGGCCATCGTGCTGGACGGCGACCGCCACCGCCTGTCGCCGCCGGTCGCGCGGGCCTTCCACCGCGCGGCCACCACCGCCATCGTCGACCACCACGACACCACCTCGGCCCAGGGCTACACGCTGGCGCTGATCGACCGTGAGGCGGAGAGCACCTGCGGCATGGTGCTGGGCTTGATGGACGCCTGGGGCCTGCCGCTGGACCACGCCTTCGCCGAGCAGCTCTACGTGGGGGTGATCTTCGACACCGGCGGCTTCCGCTACAGCAACACCTCGGCGGCCACCCACCGGGTGGCGGCTCGCCTGCTCGACCAGGGCATCGATCACTCGGCCATCGCCATCCGGGTCCTCATGGAGCAGCGCCGCGCGGGCATGCTGCTGCGAGCGCGCGTGCTCGACACGGCCACCTTCCACGCCGACGGCGCGGTCGTGCTCGGCTGCGTGACACAAGGGGTCGCCCGCCAGCTCGGCGCCACGCGCCTGGACATCGAGGGCATCGTCGACCCCATGGTCTACGTGCAGGGGTGCGAGGTCGCGGTCCTGCTGGTCGAGCGCGGCCCCGCCGAGATCAAGCTCAGTCTGCGCAGCCGAGGCCTCGTGAACGTCGCCGAGATCGCGCGGGCGCTGAACCCCAGCGGCGGTGGTCACCAGAAGGCCGCCGGTGTGCTGGTCGAGGCGCCCCTGGCCGAGGTGCGGGAGCGCGTGATCCGGGAGCTCGAGGCGGCCGTCGAGCAGACCCGAGCCGCCTGACCGCCGCTCAGCCCGAGGTCGAGCGAACGACCTCATGCCAATCTATCGACATTCCAGTCGAAGCAACTGACACGCCAGGTGACCTTGCGGCTGGAGGTCACCCATGCTTCAGCTGCTCACCCGCCGCCCCGCCTTCCGTCGACTCTGGCTGGCGGGCCTCGTCAGCCAGGCCGGCGACTGGCTCAGCTACGTCGCGGTCAGCCTGCTCGCGCTGCAGCAGGGATTCGGTCAGGGCGCCCTGGCCGTCGCCCTGGTCCTGCTGGCCCACAGCCTGCCCCACGCGCTCCTGGCGCCGATCTCCGGTCCCCTCGCCGACCGCTTCGACCGACGCAGGCTGATGCTCGTCGGCCAGATCGCCGAGGCCCTGGCCACGCTGGGCATGCTCCTGGCCGCGATGGCCGGAGCGCTGCTGGTCCTCGAGGCGCTGCTCCTGCTGAGGGCGGCGCTGGGCGCTCTGGTCCTGCCCGCCAGGACCGCGGCGGTCCGCCAGCTGGTTCAACCCGAGGAGCTGCTCACGGCGAACGCGCTGTCGGGGGCCACCTGGAGCCTGATGTTCGCCGTCGGTATGGCGATCGGTGGCCTGCTGGCCAGCCTCGGACCGGAGCTGGCGCTGGGCGTGGACGCCCTGAGCTTCATGGCGGCCGCCGCGTTGACCCTGGCGCTCCCCGCCTTGCCTCCCGGGGACCTGAGCGCGGGCTCGGCCGGCGGGCTGGCGG
>CALGIB010000143.1 GCA_937915955.1 uncultured Pseudomonadota bacterium | reverse complement strand
GAGGATCGCCCGGATCTCTGCCCGGTACTCACTCCAGACGATGACCTTGCGCTCCGGGCCGATCTCCTCGAGCAGAGCTTCGAGTTCGTCCATCTTCGGGTTGGTCTTGAGCTGGGTCCAGATCCCGTCGATGTTGACGTAGCCGCCGGTGATCTGCCGCAGCTTCGCCAGCTTCGCCAGCTGGTTCTGAACCGACAGGTCCTGGCCCTCGAGCTCGGCGTAGAGCTCCTCCTTCATGGTCTTGAGCGCCCGGGTCTGTTCCGTGGTCATCAGGACGCGGCGGACCACCGTCGTCGCCGGAGGCAGGTCGACGCAGTCCTCCAGTCGGACCCGGACCGACCTCCTGGAGATGATCGGGGCGAGCCGGCGCTCCGCGCCCTTCTTCGGCTTCCACATCGTCTGGTGCTCGCTGATCCGGATCGGGGTCGCGAACTCGGCCCGGAAGTCGACGTACCTGGCGTCGAGGGTCTCGCCACGGTCGGCGAAGTAGAACGGGTTCCAGGCGTCGAGGCAGTCCTTGGCTGACAGCGAGCCCGTCATCGCGATGCGGTGCTGCGCCCGCTCCGACAGCTTCATCGCTGCCTTCCCAGACTGCGACGTCGGGCTCTTGATCTTCGTGGCCTCGTCGACGACGACGATGTCGAAGCGCCTGCGCGTCAGCGCCTTGAGCATCTCGGGGTTCCTGACGGTCGCGAAGTTGGCGACCCAGATGTCGACGTCGTCCCTGGCGAGCTGTTCGAGCTGCTGGGCGCGCCGCTTCTTCGCCATCGTGAGGCCGTCGCGCTTCTCCTGGGCAGTCACGTAGGGCTGCGGCACCCACAGCGACGTCCAGGCCAGGTCGGTCAGGTTCGTGGTGTCTTCGCCCCAGGCCTCGTCGATGATCGAGATCGGGCAGATCACCAGTGCCTTGACGGCGCCGTTCTTCTTCTTGAACCAGTCCACCAGCGACAGCGCGACGTAGGTCTTCCCGGTGCCGCAGTCCGCGGTGATGACGGCGTGGCCCATGACCACCAGGAAGCTGAACATCATGCGCTGGTGTGCCCAGGGCGGGAGCTTCAGCTCGTGGTTGATGACGACGCGCCCAAGCTTGACCTGCAGTCCCATCTTCACCATCGCGACGTAGCGCCTGTAGGCGTCGCGGATCGCGCCGCGGACGCGGTCGTTGGGGTTGGTGAAGTTGACCTGGCCCGGGAAGGTCCGGGCCAGTCTCTCGAGGTTCTGCCAGGAGGCGTTGATGCTGGCGCCGGCGACTGGGAGGGTGGGGTCGATGCGGTCGTCCCACTTGAAGTAGCCGAAGGCCGGCGCCGCCATCTCGAGCGCCGGTCTGCTCCCCTTCAGGTAGATCGTGTTGCCGGCGAACGAGACGTCGATCCCGTCGCCGGCGAAGAGGTTCAGCGTACTTCCAACGACAGGAGCCATTCCTGCTTCTCCGAGGAGCCGAAGAACTCCTTCGAGTGGGGGCAGTCCGTGATGTCACACCTCTCGCAGACCGAGTGTGCGGAGCCGCTCATCCCACCGGCGTACCCTGCGCACCGCCTGCACATCGCTCCGGACCGCTCCTGCTCGACGCAGGGCTGACAGGTCCAGCACTCCTCGCAGGTCTCGACACCGGTCTTCCGGGTGTGCTCGATGTTCGCGACGGTTCCGATCGGCACGAGGTGCTGGCTGTAGACGATCTCCTTCAGCCCATCCACGGCCCTCATGATGGGCTGCGTGGAGAACGCCCACTCCCGTCCATCCTCGGTGCCGAACCACTTGCCGACCACCATGGAGGCCAGGAGAGCAACCTGGTTCTGGAACTCCGCCTTGGTGGTTTCCTCGGTGACGTTGAGGTGCTGGATGATTTCGCGCGGAATCGGCGTGTCGAACTGGCGGAGGATGTACCGGATCGCCTCGGCAGCTCCGGTGACCGGACCCGACGGGTTCTTCGGGCGGGTACGGTCCCAGATGAACACGATGTCGCTGTCGAGCGACCTCCTCTTGTTGTCCTCGACCTGGGTGAACACGTCCCAGGGCCCAGGCGTGGTGCGCTTCACCCCGTTGACCTCGAACAGCCAGATCGTTCCGGAGTCGCTCTTCATCCAGCTGCAGAACGCAGCTGAGCAGGTGACTGAGAACCGGAGACCTGGGTCGTCCTGGTCGATCGGGTTGAGCTGAAGGTTCTGGAGCATCCACCGGACGAGCTGCCGCGGCGGGGTGTTGCTCTGCAGGTACTCGGGAAGTCCCATTCGCCCCTCTCTTGTTGTGGTGTGAATGTCCTACGCGGGCCTTGTTGAGCGGGTCTCTTATACCGCGTGGTAGAGTCGTCACGTCGCCGGGCTAACCGGCGCAGGAGACCATCACGATGAGCACCGCCCAGGACGCCAAGGCGTCGTCCCTCCGCAAGCGCGAGGCCGACCCGACGCCCGCCACCCCCGACGCCCACGACGTCCCTCCTGCCACGTGTGGCGCCTGCAACAGCGCCATCGAGGAGGCCGCGCTGTACTGCAGCCAGTGCGGCTGGGCGATCAACGAGAACCGGGCCTTCGACATCGACGACGACGAGCTCGAGAACTTCCTCTTCCACGGCTTCGTGAAGCGGAAGTTCTCCTTCTTCAGCGACAAGGTGGTGGTGGAGCTCCGGACCCTGCAGGCCGGGGACTACAACAAGATCTCCCGCCACATGGGCGAGTACGCCGGCGGCCGTCGCTCGATCCAGGCCGACTACGCCAACGAGGAGCGGCTGGCGCACAGCATTCCGTCGGCGCATTTATGTCAGAGTGGCGG
>CALGIB010000142.1 GCA_937915955.1 uncultured Pseudomonadota bacterium | reverse complement strand
TGCAGGTCGGGGGCTCCCGGGCCCAGGAGACCGCCACGGTTCGTCTGCAGCCGCAGTTCTCGGTGTGGCTGCGTCCCACGGACGCCGACAACGGCGCCTTCGCGGTGAAGCTCGCGATGCAGCTGACCGAGGATCTGGTCGCCGAGGGCCTGTCCCAGGAGGAGTTCGAGGCCACGCGCGAGTACCTGCTGATGCGCATGAAGACCTGGGCGCAGCAGCCGGGTCGGCGCCTGGCCTTCGCGGTCGAGGCCGAGGCCCTGGACCTGCCGGACCAGCTCCAGGAGCTGCCCGCCAGCATCGCGGCGCTGGAGCTCGCCCAGGTCAACGGCGCGCTTCAGGCCTGGATCCGCCCCCAGGATCTGCGCCTGGTGGCCGTGACCGGCGACGGCCTGGCCCTGGTCACCAGCCTGACTGAAGATCTCCCGACCCCCATCGTCTACCGGGGCGTCGAACCCGAGCCTGAGCAGGCGAAGATGGACCAGGAGATCGCGAGCAAACGGCTCGCGATCGACTCCTGGAACATCGTCCCGGCCGAGGGGATCTTTCGTTGACGAACCTGAAGTCCACGCGCCTGATGACCCTGGTCCTGAGCCTCGGAGCCCTCACCGCATGCGAGGGCTGGGAGGACTTCGAGCTCGACCCCTACCTGCCGAAGGTGCGCTTCGACAGCCTCGAGGTCATCGACGTGGACTGGGACGGCGTGCAGGCCGACTTCATCTTCCAGGTCGACAACCCCAACCCCATCGACGTGTCCCTGGACCGCTTCGACTACGCGCTGGCCTTCGAGCAGGTCGAGTGGCTGTCCGGCGACAGCCCCGAGGGGCTGGTGCTGGCCGCCGAGGACGCCAGCGAGCTGGCCCTGCCGGTCGAGATCGAGTTCGAGGGGCTGTTCGACATGGTCCAGGCCGTGCGCGGCCAGGACGACATCGGCTTCGGGCTGGACGGCAGCTTCGGCTTCGACACGCCCGTCGGACCGCTGGACATCCCCTACGACGAGGACGGAGGCTTTCCGGCTCCGCGGCGTCCCAACTTCAAGCTGAACAAGCTCAAGCTCAAGGACATCTCGCTGGCCGGCGCCGACCTGAACCTGCGCGTGGACGTCGACAACGACCACGGCAGCAACCTGTTCTTCCAGAACGTCGACTACCAGATCAGCCTGGCCGGCATCGACGTGGGTGGAGGCTTCATCGACTCCCTGGGCGAGGTCGACGGCGCGACCAGCAAGACGGTGAACGTGCCGATCTCGATCGACTCCGTGGAGCTGGTGACCGCGCTGTACTCGGTCCTGCAGGGCGACAAGCTCGAGGTCGACTTCGAGGCGGACATGGACGTCGACACGCCCTTCGGCGTGGTGCCGCTGCACGTCAACGACCTGCGCGAGATCGGCATCGAGCGCTGACCCGGTCGTAGACTGGGCCCATGACCACGATCTCCTACGTCGACCCTCGGCCCCACCTGGCCTCGCACGACGATCAGCTCGGCCAGGATCGCATGGCTCGAGCCTTCCTACGCACCTTGGGGCGGCTGGCTCCGGGGTCGGTGGTGGGCCTCCACGGGGCGCCAGGCTCGGGCAAGGACGCCTTCCTGCGGCACTGCGCCTGGCTGCTCCACAACCAGCGCAAGGAGCTGAACGAGGGCGGGGTCAGCCTGGGCGCCTGGTCCTGGTACAACCCCTGGCTCTACGCCAAGCACGGCAACATCCTCTCGGGCCTGGTCGCGACCGTGGCCCAGAGCTCGAGCGCTCCCAACGCCATGGATCGGGCCCGGGACATCATCCAGCAGATCAACCGCATGCACTTCGGCGAGGCCATGCCGGAGCACGCCGGCACGGGCATCAACCGCGGGGACGTCAACCCCGTCCTGAGGGTGCGCGAGAGCTTCAAGCAGCTGCTCGACCAGCTGGGTCAGGAGGCGCGGGGCCGCACCGTCGTGCTCATCGAGGACGTCGACAGCCTGCGCCCGTCCGCCCGCCTGCTGCTGCTCGAGGGCCTGCGCATCCTGGTGACCGGCCAGCACGACATCACCTTCGTGCTCAGCGTCGGACGCCAGTCCGCGCTCGAGGCCATCCGCGTGCGCGAGGGGCGGGATCTGGGCCCGACGGCGGCCCGACACTGCCTGGATGAGCTGCTGGACCTGGCGGTGACGGTGCCCAGCACCGACCTGCGTCACCTGGGCGAGCTGATGCGCTCGCACCTGGCGGGTCATGAACCTCTGCTCGAGCGGGCCTTCGGTCAGGACGCCATCGCCGCCCTGGCCGCGGCGGTCGCGCACCGCAGCCTGGGTCAGCCTCGGGTGCTCGAGCGGCTGACCGGGCGCATCCTGCTGCTCGCCCAGTTCGCCATCGACACGCGGAACCAGCGCGAGCTCTCCGAGGCGCAGTGGGCCTGGATCCTCATCAGCGAGCGCTGGCCCGAGTTCCGTCACTTCATGCTCCGGGGCGGACAGGACCGCTGGGGCCACCTGAGGCAGGCCCTGCGTAGCCTTGACCCCGAGGGTGAACCGGGATCCGCCGAGACCCCGACGGAGATGCTGGAGTGGCTCGAGAGGGACCTGATCTTCTCGGACTACCTGCACATCTATGCCGACGAGTTCGAGCGAGAGGCCGACGCCGTGTACTGGCTGGAGACCCTCCAGCTGGCCTGCGGGCTCTGATCAGAGGCCGAGGCGGACCAGGGCCTGCTCCACGGCGTCCCGGTCGCTGAACATCAAGAAGTGGTCCTGGCCCCCGATCTCCGTCAGGGTGGCCTGGGGGAGCACCTCGGCGGCGCGCCGCTGCAGCTCGATGGGGACGCGCCTGTCCTGATCCCCCGCGAGCAGCAGGACGGGGAACTCCGGGGGCAACTCCAGCCGCCGCATGCGCTCGGGCTCGACCACCGCGGAGAGGAAGAGCGCTCCGGTGAACGCCTCGGGGTAGGCCTCCAGGGCTCGAGTGACGCCGGGGCCGCCGTTGGACAGGCCGACCAGCAGCACGCGCGAGGCGTCCAGCCGCGGGTCGGCCCCGATGGCATCGAGGGTCTGACCGACGACCTCTACGCCCTCGGGTCGACGCCACTTGCCGAGGCCGAAGCTCGGCGAGACGACCGCGAAGCCGTGCTCCCGGCCCAGCTCACCCAGCACCACCGAGTAGGCCTGCACATTGCCTCCCCAGCCGTGGAGGAAGAGCAGCACGGGGAGCGGCTCCTCGGCGACCGGGACCACCTCGTAGCGGTGCCCCACGTTCCAGGGGACCAGCGGGAAGACCTCGGCGTAGGCGAAGGGCATGGCGGATCCCGGCTGCTCCGGGAGCTCGGCGTAGACCTCCCGGAACAAGGCCCGGACCCGCGCTGCCTGGTCGACGTCGATGAAGGGATCCAGCGCCGGGAGCAGCCAGCTGGCCAGGACGAACTGGTCGACCTCGGGCACGATGTTGGCGATGGCATGCCGTCGGAAGCGCTGGCCCTCGGGCAGCCGATGCCGGAGGGTGGTGGCCGAGGGAGCGGGCGCGTTCCAGGAGGCCGCCGCCCAGGCCAGGACGCCACCGACGAGCGGCACCGCCAGCCATCGGCGAGCCCGCCGGGACAACAGCATCCAGGGCACCACCGACAGCGAGAGCGAGCCCAGGCCGGCGAGCCGACCGGGCGTCGTCTCCGCCACGAGCGCGAGCAGGCCGCCGAGGCCGCCCACGAACAGGGACGCCAGCAGCAGGACCGTCAGGATCGAGAGGGAGAGCTTGCGAGCCATGCCCCAGCCTCACTCCGGCGTGGCGGCGCCGCCTGGGTCCCCGGACCGGACGGTCGTCAGCGCTGCCCCAGCGGTCGCCAGACCGCAGCCTCGCCAGCGTCATGGCCCGGCCGGGCGGGCTGCCCCGTAGCGACGACGGTGCCGCTGTCGACCTTGCCCTCAAGCACCAGCTCGTGGTCCCCGAGCAAGAGGCGCCCCCCCTCGACCCGCACCTCGCCGCGAGGGACGGACTCCAGCAGCGCAGCGAGGTTGCGGTAGGCGGTGGCCGCCAGCTTCTCGCGAGGAGGACCCTGGGTCTGCGCCTGCATCAGGCTGTGGTGGGCCATCCCCAGGCCCTTGGGCGGCTTGGGCGCGTCCATGATGGAGTGCCAGAAGACCTTCTCGACGCC
>CALGIB010000141.1 GCA_937915955.1 uncultured Pseudomonadota bacterium | reverse complement strand
GACGCGCCGCCGGCCGCCGCGTGGACCGGCAAGGGCAGCCTGGACCTGCGCGCGCTCCAGCTCACCGCGCTGGACGGACCGACGCTGGTCGTGGACCGCTCTCGCTGCGTACAGGCCACCAACGCCCAGGGTCGCAGCCTGCTCCGCTGCACCCTGGACGTGCGCAACGCCTCAGAGCAGTACCTGCGCTTCTCGGCCCCTTCGGGCACCGAGCTCTGGGCGGCTCGGGTCAACGGCGAGGGCGTGGGCGGCATCCAGCTCGAAGGGGCCACAGCGATCCCGCTGGAGCGCTCGGTCGAGACGCTGGCGGGCCTCACGACCCTGGACGTGGAGCTGACCTTCGTGGCCCAGGACGAGGCGTGGGACCGCCGCGGCCAGCGCCGACTCGAGCTGCCCAGCATCCTGGCGCCCGTGGCCCGCCTCGAGTGGGAGCTGCGGCTGCCGCCTGGCTACAGCGGCAAGCTCCAGGGCGGCACCGCGGGCGAGCTCGGGCAGGCCAGCGCCGAGATCGTCTACGCCGTGACCGACGACGACGACAAGCGCGACGCAGGCGCGGAGTTCGCGGCGCGGGAGACCTGGAACCTGGCACTGCAGGCCTACCAGGACAACGAGTTCGATCAGGCCCAGAGCTACATCGACCAGACCCTGCAGCTGGACGACAGCAACGAGAACGCGCTGCGCCTCCAGACCAACCTGGACGTGCTCTCCGGGTCCGCGCGGGGCTACTCCTCGGCCGAGGAGGAGGCCATGGGCCGCCGGGTCAAGGACATGGCTCGGGCCAAGGTCGCCGAGGACGAGGTCGCGCAGCAAGACCGCCTGCAAGAGGCCGAGCGCATGCTCCAGAGCGGCGACTACGAGGGCGCCATCGCCGCCTACGAGGAGCTGGTCGAGCTCTCCGACGAGCTCGCCCGCTACGAGCAGGAGGAGAGCCAGGAGCAGGACTACTACCGCTCCAGCAGCAGCTCCCGGCTGGCCGAGGCCAAGGAGAAGAGCGCGGACCGCAGCCGTTATGCCGCGGCCCCCGCGACCAAGACCACGGGCAAGAAGGAGTCCAAGAAGGACCAGGCCTCCTCGGTCGGTGGCCCGGACGCGGCCACCGGCGCCGACTTCGGCGGCGCGATGGGCGGCTCGATCGGCGGCGAGGTGCTCAGCGGCTACGGCTACGGCTACGGCACGGGCGGCGGTTCGGGCCTGGTCGCGCAGGAGCCCGCGTCGGTTGAGCAGCCCGCCGAGCTCTACAAGTCCCCGCCGGAGACCGATCTCGTCTCCGGTGCGTTCGCGCTGAACTTCAACTACGACCCGGCGCCCGAGCCCGACCCCGAGCCTGTCCAGGAGCGGGTGATGGACGGGCGGAGCTACTCCCAGGCCGTCGTGACCGAGGTCACCGTGGACGGCGACCGGAGCGGCGAGGAGAGCCCGGCGGACGACTTCGGCTACGACGAGGACGAGGTCTACGAGGAGGTCTACGGGATCTCCGTGTCCGCGGACTACGCCGTCGAGACGGCCTCGATGGACGCGCCGGGGGTCGCCTTCGGCGAGGGTGGCGTCTCCCTCGCCGACCTCGGCCGCGACGCGCTCGAGAACCGCCAGTCTCGTCGCCAGGACAAGTCCCCCAAGGCCGCCGCGCCGCCGCCCGCGCCCCCCGTCGGGTCCAACACCCGCGCCACCGGCTCCGTCGCCGACCAGAACGCTGCGATGCCCGCCCGTCCCGCGCTCGCCGCAACCACCCTCGCCATTCCGCTGCCCGATCACGGGCAGTCACTCGTCGTCTCCCAGCGCCTGCTGCGGGAAGGCGAGGCCCCAACCCTCGAGATCACCTACCGGGAGGACCGATGACGTCCCTGATCCTGCTCACCGCCCTGGCCTCGGCCCAGGACATCCCCAGCGCCAAGGTCGTCATGCCCTGGGCGGACTTCAAGACCCTGTACGAGCAGGGCAAGGCCCCCGAGGACAAGCCGGAGCCGGCCCCCCGGGACTGGTCCATCAACCGCGCGGGCTACTCCGGCGTGGTCACCCAGGACGGCACGGCCGCGCGCTTCGACGTCGACCTCCAGGTCCAGGTCCACAAGGACAAGGGCTGGATCGTCGTCCCCCTGGCTCCCACCAGCGTGGCGCTGGAGTCCGCCAAGCTGGGCGGGCGGGACGCGCCGGTCTTCCTGGAGGGTGGCTGGTACAAGCTGGTCACCGACAAGAAGGGAACGCTGGACCTGGACCTCGAGATCGCCGTGAGCGTCTTCGAGGCCAACGGCCAGAGCAGCCTGTCCTTTCCCATGGCGCCCTCGGGCGGGACCCAGGTCACCCTGGACGTGCCGGCGGAGGGAGACCTCGAGTTCATCGTCGGCCAGGCCCAGTTCCTCGAGGACACCCAGGAGGGCAAGGTCCGCCACATGGAGGCGATCCTGCCCGCCACCGGCAACCTGTCGGTCAGCTGGCAGCGCGAGATCTCCGAGGCCCAGGTCGAGGCCCAGGAGCAGCGGCTCTACGCCGAAGTGCACACCCTGGTGGGCGTGTCCGAGGGCGTCCTGATGGGCCACTCCGACGTGAACTACACCATCGTCCACCAGGGCGCCGAGGCCCTCTCGGTCACGCTTCCCGCCGACGTGACGCTGCTGGATGTGCAGGGCAGCGGCATCCGCGAGTGGCGGGTCCGCACCCAGGGCGAGCTGCAGGTCGTCGACGTCGACCTCAACTTCGAGGCGCTGGGCAGCTACCGCCTGATGCTGGACTACGAGAAGGCCCTGGCCGAGGAGGGCGGGGACTTCACCGTCCCGCGCGTCGACGTCCAGGGCGTCCAGCGCGTCAAGGGCTATGTCGGCGTCGCCGCCCTGAGCACCCTCGAGGTCAACCCGGGCGCGGCCAAGGGCGCGCGGAAGATCGACGTCCGCGAGCTGCCGGCGGCCATCCTGGGCCGCACCGATCAGCCCGTGCTGCTGGGCTACAAGTACCGCCAGAGCGACTGGACGCTGCCGATCACGGTCGACCAGCACGACGAGATCGAGGTCCTGGTCACCGTCGTCGACACCGCCGAGGCGGTCAGCATGGTGACCCAGGACGGCCGGATCATGGGCCGGGCCAGCTGGTACGTGCGCAACAACCGCCGCCAGTTCCTCCGGGTCCGCATGCCCGAAGGCAGCGAGATCTGGTCGGTCAAGGTCGCTGGCAAGTCGGTGAAGCCCGGCGTGGACGACAACGGCGAGGTCCTGTTGCCGCTGGTTCGCAGCCAGGCCTCGGGCGGCTCGCTGGCGGCGTTCACGGTCGAGGTGGTCTGGGTCGAGGACGGCCAGGCCCCGGACGCCTCCGGGAAGGGAGCGATCGAGCTGACGCTCCCCCGCGTCGACGTGCCGGTGACCTACTACCGGTGGAGCGTGTACGTGCCCTGGGACGCCAAGATCAAGAGGAACAGCATCGACAGCTCCCTGCGCAAGGTCGAGTGGTTCAGCACCCCGGTCACCCCCGAAGGGCAGTACCTGGACATGGCGGGCCAGGCCGCGATGCAGCAGAGCTACCAGGCGCAGAACGCCGCGGTGGACCAGGGCGTGAGCCCGGTGGACGTGGCCATGCCGGTCGAGGGCCAGGCCCTCTACTTCGAGAAGCTGCTGGTCCTGGACGAGGAGCTGACGCTGCACCTCGACTACAAGGGCCTCGACCGGGACTGATACCCTCGGGCGTGCTGATGCTCGCCATCCTGGGGTGTGCCCGCCTCGGTGAGGACCGCCCCGACATCGTGCTCGTCGCCTTCGAGGGGCTTCGGGCCGATGTCGCCTCTGGGCTCCCAGTGCTCGAGGGGCTGGCCCAGAGCTCGGTGGTCTACAGCCGCGCCATCGCGCCGAGCCCCTGGGGCCTCAGCTCGCTGGCCTCGGTGCTCACGGGGCTGACCCCCAACGAGCACCGAGTGCTGCGGCACCCGGTCGCGCCGACCCAGTACGGGACCCTGGCGGCCTGGGAGTCGACGCTCCCCGAGCAGCTCGCGGCGCAGGGCTACCGCACGGGCGCGTTCGGCCAGAGCGTCTGGCTCGATCCGGTGTTCGGCCTGGACCGGGGCTTCGACGTCCTGGACCGGGACCCCGCGGACTCGCCCGGCGAGCGCGTGATCGAGGCCGCGTTGCGCTTCCTGGACGCCTCGCGCCAGCCCGCCTTCGCGCTGGTGGTGCTGCCCGAGCCCACCTTCCCCTGGGACCAGGACCGCTGCGAGGCGCTGGAGGCGGAGCCCTTGAGCCGCCGGGAGTACCGCGACTTCTTCCAGGGAGGCGGCCCCAGCGCGCCCCGTCGAGCCGAGGTCCGGGAGCTCTACCGTCGGGAGGCCTGCGGCGGGGACGCGCTGCTCGGGGATCTCGTCGAGGGTCTTGTCGAACCGCACTGGCTGGTGGTGACCAGCCTGCACGGGTTCGAGCTCTGGGATCCGGGCGTGTTCGGCTTTGGCACTTCGATGAAGACCGCGTCGGTGCGCGTCCCGCTGCTCATTCGAGGGCCGGACATCGCGCCTCGGGAGGAGCCGGGCTGGCTCGATCTGCGTGCGCTGTACGGCTTCCTCCTCGATCCCTCGCCGGCGACTGCGCCCAGCCCGGGTTCGGGGGCCTTCGCGCTGTCCATGTCCCCGCCGAGGACGCTGGACCGCAGCGCGGTCTACGGCGACGATGAGCTGCTGGTGGTGGTCGCCGAGACCCGCATGGTGGAGCGCTGGCGGCTCGCCCCGGATGGCGAGCTCCTGGAGCTGGCCGGGATCGACGACATCACCGAGATCGCCGGGGACCCGCTGCTCGAGAACCTCAAGCTGAGCCGGGACCTCAGCCCGGCCTACCCGGACGCCCTGCACTCGGTGTGGCGGGTGGACGGCGAGCTGCTCCGGGACCTCAGCCTGGTCGGGGCCCGGCGCCCGGCGCGCTGATCAATAGGTCCACAGCACCGCTCGAGCCTGCTCGACGTCGATCAGGGCCCAGCGCTCGTCCAGGCAGTCGCAGCGCAGGGACACCAGGGCGTGGGCCCGGCCGTCGATGCGTACCCAGAGGGTCGGCAGCACGTCCAGGGCGGGGCCATCGACGCAGAGATCCAGGTAGGGCGCGGTCTGCGACGAGCGGGGCGGGCTGGTCTCCAGGACCAGGATGGTGCCGTGCTGGTCCGACCGGCCGTCGTGTCGATGGGTGGTGGCCCAGGCCGCCGCGAGGACCTCCTCTCCCGCCAGCGAGTAGACCAGCGGGACCGTGCCCAGCTCGCTCTGGTCGGCCGTCCAGATCTCCTCGCCGCAGTCCATCCGGGCGGGCTCCAGAGACAGCGAGGTGACCAGGATCTCGCGCTCGCGCGCCTCTCGCGCGGGATCCAGGCTGCTGTGCTGAACGGAGATCGGTCGAATGTCCGCCGGGCCGGTCCAGATCAGCGCGGCGCCGTCCTGGCCCAGCGCCTGGCCGGTCAGCAGGTGCTCCTCGAGCTGCAGCCCCAGCAGGCGAACCGGCCCCGCCGAGCCCGCGGTCTGGAGGGGGCCGGCGGCCAGCAGCTCCCGGGCCTGGTCTTCGGCGGCTGTGGGCGAGGCGCGATCCCGGGCGGGTCGG
>CALGIB010000140.1 GCA_937915955.1 uncultured Pseudomonadota bacterium | reverse complement strand
CTCGTCGAGGCCCTCGGGGCGGCACCGGGGACGCGGCGGGCGTCCTGCGTGGTCCACAGCGGCAAGGTCCTCCGCCGACGAGGCTCAACCACCGGCACCGCTTGCCGCTCGCCTTCACTGGGAGGGGCCCGGCGTCATCGGGCTGAACCGGGCTCAACCCGGTTGAGTGCCGGGGCCGGCCCTGGTAGAACTCCGCGACCCCGCCACCCGGGCCAAAGCCCGGAGAGGGAGCAGGCATGGACGACCGATGGCTGTCGGTGGGCGAGAGCGCCGAGTACCTCGGCATCGCCAAGGACACCGTCTACACCTGGATCACCGACCGGGGCATGCCAGCCCACGGCGTCGGACGCCTCTGGAAGTTCAAGGGAGACGAGGTGGACGAGTGGGTCAAGTCCGGCGCTGCGGGGGAAGGCGGTCCCGAGCGAGATCGGGACCGGTCATGACGACTGCCAGCCCTTACCGCTCGGAAGAACGGTCGCGCGACGTCCTGCGCGTGCTCTGCCGCATCCCCGTCAATCGCGGGCAGCTCGTGCTGTACCGCCTGGCAGGGGAGAACCCGAATCAAGGCTTTACGAGCACCCGGGTCCGAGAGCTGCTCGGCCTGGACCGGGCCGTGCACCGCGGCATGATGGCTGCCCCCACCGGGCGCACCAACAACACGCCCAGCGAGACCTCCCGCGACAAGAAGCCCGGTCTCGGGATGCTCCAGCTCAGACCTGGAGCGGCCACGAGAACACGTACCGTCCTCAATCCTAACTACCTGGACAGCATCGGCGTGGACCCTCTCGGCCCAGAAGCCCCTGCTGTACTCGGGATCAGCACCGAGGCGACCTGCTTCGTTTCACCGACCTGCTTCCAGGAAGACGACCCCTTCGCAGACTTTCTCGTGCACGAGGTCGTCGAGGAAGCCGCCTCGCGAAGGAACGGGTGGAAACACATCCTGCGGCGGCGCGCTCCGTCTCCGGCCCGAGCCCGCCAGGAGGCCTCGTGAGCAAGACCACCGTGGCCGCACGCGGTCCCGTCGGCCGCAAGCTCATCCAGCTGCTCCGCCGTGAGCGCGGTCGAAAGGTCGTCGACTTCGCCGCCCTCGCTGCGGGCTCCCGCCGGGCCGAGGAGCTCCAACAAGACGCACGCTCGCGGGGTGATCTCGCGGACTACGACCCCTCGCACGGGTGGTACGTCCTGGCGCAGCGCCAGCTCTCCATCCTCACCGAGCAGACCGGCGCGCTGCGCGAGACCCGCTGCTTCACCGATCCCATCAACGACGCCGATGACGAGTACATGCCGATCGGCCCACCGATGAGCCCACTGACGGGGAGCTATTTCTTCCACTGGTCGGTCTGCGACCTCTCCCCGAAGGGGGACGGTGAGACGCTGGCGAGCGCCACGCTCGACCTCGTGCGAGACATCGGGATCGAGCCTCACCTGTTGGCGGCGATGGACACCCTGGAGCGGTCGCGCATGGGGCTGTGGGTGCACCAGGGCTTCGACGGCGATCGCGTGATCCTGCGCGAGCTGTCCACCGACGACGAGCAGCGCTGCGTGGTGCCCTCCGGCTACCGGGGGCAAGCCGGCCAAGTCTGGTTCGCGCGGGTGCTCCCGCCCGGTCTCCCGGGCCTCGACGCGGTCGTCATCACGACGCCGTACCTCCTGATCCGCACCGCGCCGGCGGACTGGCTGACCTACCTGGAGCGTGCGCTCGGCGCCCACCCGGCAGCACGACGGGCCCAGGTCTACGCGCTGCTCATGAAGTACGGGGAGAACCCCCGCTACTGGCCCGAGTACGTCTTCGAGGGCTACGTCAACCACCAGCCGGGCGTGGTGTTCCTGACGGGGTTTCCGGACATCGAGGCGAGTCGGCCGCACTCGCGTCGGAACTGGTGAAGCTCGCCCCTGGCCTCCACGGGTTGGAGAACCGGCCCCTCTGGCGCCCGTCTGGGTCCCCCAGGCGTCGACTTGGGCGAGGAGGCGATGCATCCGAAGCCGGTCGTCGCCTCCGGTCAAGGACAGCAGCGTCAGCTCACCTGCGCCACCCAGATCGTGTGCTTCGGGCCCTTGCCGTTGGCCCGGGCCCGAACGGTGTGGGCGGCAGCGGAGAAACCCGACTGGCCCAGCCGACGCGTGAAGGCCTCGTCCGGATGGGCGGACCAGATGGCCAGCCTGCCTCCGGGCGCCAGCGCCCGACGCAGCTCGCCGAGGCCCGCGGGGCCGTAGAGCCAGCCGTTCTCGGGCTGGGTCAGGCCGTCGGGGCCGTTGTCGACGTCCAACAGGATGACGTCCCAGCGCCCCCGGATCTGCGAGCGCACGTCGTCGACCACCACCCGGACGCGCGGGTCCTTCAAGGGCTCGCTGGCGAGCACGCCCAGCACCCCCCGGTTCCAGGCCACCACCGCCGGCATCAGCTCACAGACCGTGACGCTGGCCTCCGGCCCCACCGCCGCGCAGACGGCCGCCAGCGTGAAGCCCATGCCCAGACCGCCCACGAGCACCCGGGCCCGGGCCGGAGCCCCCTCGCAGGCGAGGCGAGCCATGGCCTCCTCCGAGCCGTGCATGCGGCTGTTCATGAGCTCGGCGCCGTCGATGCGAATCGACAGCTCGTGGCTCCGGCGGTGCAACGTCATCGTGCCGCCCGAGGGCGTCGAGGCCGTGTCCAGGAGCTCCCAACGCGTCATTCGGCCTCCAAGGGCGCGGGTCTAACCGCCCGCCGTCCCCCACCGGGCTACGTGGCGGCCCCCTCACCCTCGGTGCCCTCGTGGAACAGTACTTCGTGAACTACGCCAGCCTGGAGCAGCAGCGCTGGATGGTCGCCGACGAGCCTCGGACCACCGCGTTCGCCCGCGCCATCGCCGAGGTGGTCAAGCCCGGGGACCTGGTCATCGACGTCGGAGCGGGCACGGGCCTGCTGTCCATCCTGGCCGCCAAGGCCGGCGCGCGGCGCGTGATCGCCGTGGAGCGCTCGGGCATGGCCAGGCTCGCCCGGGAGCTCATCGAGCACAACGGCGTGCAGGACCGGGTCGAGGTGTTCGAGGGCAACGGCCACGACCTGGTGCTCGACGAGAAGGCGGACGTCATCGTGAGCGAGTGGCTGGGCCACATGGCCTACGTCGAGAACATGTTCGAGGTGGTCCGGGACGTCCGGGACGCCCACCTCAAGCCGGACGGCATCATGCTCCCGTCGTCGGCGAAGCTGCACCTGGCTCCCGTCGACGCGGAGGACCTCTTCCACGACTACGGGCCCGGCTTCTGGCAGAAGAGCACCGACATCCACGGAATCGACTTCTCCTGCTTCACCCGACGAGAGCTGCAGCAGGGCATGCCCAAGAAGATGTGGCTGCCCAGGGAGCTGCTCCTGGGCCCCGGCGCCTGCTTCCACGAGCTCCAGACCCGGACCGCGAAGCGCGGTGACGAGTGGACCGTCGCGACCGTGGAGCTCGAGATCCGGCGCGACGCCGTCCTGAACGGCTTCGTCGGCTGGTTCTCCGCCCAGCTGTCCCCGAACGTGGTCCTGGACACGGGGCC
>CALGIB010000139.1 GCA_937915955.1 uncultured Pseudomonadota bacterium | reverse complement strand
GCCCCGACGGCGCGTCCGAGCTCCTGCTCCGGGAGGAGGAGCTGGACATCGACGCGCTTCTGTCCAGCTATCTCGAAGAGAACGGGGGCTCCGAGTTGGACCTCGAAACCATCCAGGAGGAGGAGGAAGTCCTTCGTCTTCATAACGACTGGAACAAGAACGAGAACAAGTGGGGTGTCATCCCCGGCAAGACCCCGATGGAACGACTGGCCGCGAGCCAGGGTGAGGAGGAATAGGTGACCGACGAGAAGAGAGAGGCCTTGCGCGACTGCGAGTGGCCTGAAACGGTTAGGAATCTCAGGGAGGAAACGAAGCGATGAGCAGATCGACACGGCGGGCGAAGGCCAAGACTCTGAAACTGGCCGCGAGGCCCATGTTGGGGGAGGTCATCGATGGGATGGGGCAGGAGAACCTGAGCCTGTCCATGATGACCGGAGAGTTCAACGAAGGACATCACCTCGCTGTGCTGGTGTCTCTGGACCCGGATCTCACGGCCGCCATCCAGGTCCTGCTCGATGACATCGAGTACGACGGGGCCGAAGCCGAAGACGACGGGACCGAAGACGACGGGACTGAAGACGACGAAGCAGGAGAGGAGTGATGAGCTGGACCGAGGAACAGCGGGAGAGCTACGTCGATCAGGCGTTCAGGAAGCAGGAACTGGCTGAGCTGCTCGGCTGGCCCTTCTTCGAGAACCTGACCTTCTTCCAGGTCTGGCCAGGAGGCTGGTGCTTGCACGGGCGGGCCGGGATCACGATTGGGCAGGGGGACCAGAAGTCGATGAACTTCGAGCTGCCCCTCGACATCCACCTGCCTGTGGAGGCTCTGCTGGCTGTGATCAAGAAGGTCCAAGCCAACCCGGAGAAGCTGCGAGAACAGATCCGCTGGTACTGCCCGGAGCACGAGTGGGAAGAGATCGTCTCTCGGGGTGAGATGCACGCCGGCTGCCCGAAGTGCGGCGGCTACTACTGCGAGCCCTACCCCAGGCCCTCGGCCGAAGGAGAGGAGTGATGCGCGAGTCCGAAGAGGAGAAGACAGCCCGGTTCGTGGCTGCGACCAAAGAGCTGCTCAGGTACGCGGTCGAGTCCAAGGCCGCGGGCAGGCAGTCCTTCGAGACCCGGCGGATCCGGGAGGAAGGGCCGTTCTTCTTCTCCGTCGTGACGGATCCAGAGCATGAGATCCGCACCCTGCTCAAGCCGTTGCCAGACGCGAACGGGCTCACCGTAGAGAACCGGCACTACTTGGACAAGAAGTGGCAGCCCGGCAACCTCTGGGCTGTCACGCGGGCAGGCATGGGCAAGGGTGAGTTGGAGATCGAAGAGGAGGTCGAGGGAGGCTGGATCCCACTTGAGCGTGAGGACTTCGCCGCGGCGGACAAGGCTGTGCAGGAGTTCACAGGCCTGGATGAGCTGGACTTGTCGGATCTTCTCGGGCTCATCGCCTTTCGGGCTGCTCTTCAGTGGGGCGACTACAAGCACCTGTCCCGGCCTATGACCGGACCGCTGGTCTCAGACGGTCAGGTGAGGGCATCTGCCTTCATGTTGTGACAAGCGTCAAACCCAAGGAGAATCAAGCATGGTCCGAGAAGAGATAGACCCTGAAATCCTGACCCTCTGCGGCTACGTGAGGGTCAATCAGGTCGTTCTGGGGGAAGGTCAAGCCCGATCCTTCAACCTGGTGAACGGGTGGGAACGCCTGGCGATGACCTCCGCCCTGCTCGGTGGGGAGGGGAGTGCTCTCGGCAAGTCCACCGAGGTGACCATCTGGGCCGCTCCCGGTAAGGAGTCGCATCAGGCGTGGCGCTACGACCTGAACATCACGATGCAGGGCGAGGAGATCGTGGTCATGGTGATGAAGTCCGACATGATCGGTGAGGAAGACACCATCTACGCTCGGCAAGGCACCCTCGTCGACCTCGACCCGCCCTCTCCGCTGGAGATGCTGGCTGCTCTCGGCAGGTCAGACGAGAGCCTGTCAGACGAGAGCCTGTCAGACGAGAGCCTGTCAGACGATGGTGTTGAGGATGAGAGCCCAGCGAGTCCCGGAGAGGACCGGGCTGACTGAGTGCAGCGGACCCTGCTTCCCGTCGATGGTGCAGGCCATCACCAGGGCGTTCCCTGGCTGGAGGTCGAAGGTGTTCACGTCATCGTCCCCGAAGGAGATGATGCTTGTCCCGCCGGTCCATTCTCCAAATAGTCCAATGACCGTGTGCCCCAAGTTGTTCTTGGGGTCGCGGTGTTCGTACACGGCCTGCCCGCGCTCGTAGCGCTGGAGGAAGACGGTGTTGAACTTCTGAGCCGGGACCAGGGCTTCGAGAGTCGGGATCAGCTCGGCCAGGCCCGCGGGGAAGGGGAACGGGTCCGGGTGCTTCCCTCCCCACTGACGGAAGGAGAAGTTGCCCAGCCACTTGGGGCAGGGCCGGAGCGGAGTGTCCTCGGCCACCTCCCTGTACACCTGCTTGGGCTCGAAGGCACAGGCGTGGAGCTGTAGGGCCGGAAGGTTCGGCTCGTCTTCCAGGTCGCGGCACTCACGGGCCAGCTCTTCGATCGGGCTGATGATGCAGGTGTAGCCCTCCGGGACGTCGAATCCCATCAGCTCGACCTTGTGCTGAGCCGCCCAGCTCTTGAACTCAGGCCAAGCGATCTGCGCGTAGGTCTTGCAGCACTTGCAGCCGTAGTAGGGCTTCATGGCTCAGGGCCTGGTGTGGAGAGTGAAGACGATGCCCAGGCTGGTCTTCTGCCTGGTGACGCGCCCTTCTTCCATGAGGGCATCGAGCATCTCGACGATGGGGCGCTTTCGCATCTTGAGGACGGAGAGGATCTCCCCCAGGCTGGCGACACCGCCGAACTGACGAATCGCCACCATCACGGAGCGCCGGAGGCGCGCATCCTGGTGCTCCGCGATCACATCGGAGAGGTGGACGAGGCTCTTGACGTGCAGCTCGGCCAAGGCGATGGCAGGCTCCAGCACGTCCAGGTCCATGTCCCAGGGCTGACCGGCGAGGGCCGGACCGTAGTCCCAGCCGTAGACCAGGGCGATCTTCCTGGCCATCGAGGGAGCGCGAGACCGGATGCCCACGATGTTGTCGGGCAGACGACGACCTGTGATGTCGAGGAACCACTCGGTCCAGAGTTTGCGCGCAGCTGGGGTCAGCCCCATGCAGTAGCCAGCCGTCGGGGTGGTCGCTCGCTTCCGAACCTCGTCACAGAGGCCCTGAAACCTGGAGTTGTCGCCGGTCGGGTCCGGGTCGGTACGCTCACGCTTGCCGTAGAGGACCGTCCAGCGACCCATGAAACCACCTGTCCAGTCCTCGGCCAGGGTGTGCTTCTCCAGGTACGGGATCGAGCAGGCGGCTCCGATGGAGAGTCGCGGGTTGTCGACCCGGACCGTCTTGTTGTTGGCCTTGGTCCGTTGGGTCGGCAAGGAGTCCCAGAGGTCCGCGAGGAGCGTCTTGGTCGGCTCGAAGTACCCCCGCTGGGCCGAGGACAGGAACTTCCCGAACTCGGAGATGGGGATGAACTGGCTGGGCCGCCGGGCGAGGCTGTCGATCAGCCCCTCCGGGGAGCCCGGAAAGTCTCCGATGAGGGGCGCGGCAGCCTCGTCAAGAATCTTCTTCCCGACGGACAGCGCAGTTGACTTCTGGTCTTCGCCGGAGCGCCCTACAAGGAGGCAGAAGTTGTTGGCCCGCAGGGGTCCGGCGTAGTTCATGCCGTAGGCAAGAGGGCAGGTCGTGCCCAAGACGGTGACGCCCACACCAAGGTGATAGATCAGGGGCGACGTTGTTTGATGTGCGGCATGAATCACGTACTCCCTGAGCCATCCGCTCGGGGGAAGCGCCGCGACCGCCTCTTGTTCTGAAACCGGCACTCGTCACCCTCATCCTCAAGGGTGGAGTAGCCCTTGGCGTGCCAGTTGGCAAGGCTCTTGGAGACGTAGCACCCCACTTCGACCAGTAGGCCCAGGGGCCGGGCTAAGATGACCTCCAATGGCCCAGTTCAAGCCCAGCAAAGTCAGCCTCACGCCACGCAAGAAGGCACTTCTTTCCCTTGCCTACGCGAAGGCTGCGCTGACCAAACTGGAGACCTACTTGGAAGACTCGGGCGAGACGGATGTTCCGGTCTGGGTGCTCACCAAGATCAACCAGGGAGCCGCCTGCCTGGGGCAAGCTGTGAGCTTCGTGACCTTCAAGCAGGGCAAGGACGACGCATGACCAAGACAGAAAAGGCAGTGATGATCTACGGGCTCTCTGTTGGGGGCGCTGCGCTCGCTTCCTACCTGCGAGGGAACCGGGAGTTCGCCGATCTGAGCATGGACGCCATCGTTCACGGAGGCATCGTCGGTACGGGCATCAACGTCGTGCTCTACCTCCAGGAAGATGCTGCGGGCAAGAAGTACGTCACGGCGGCGATTGCCCAGCAGAACGGAGGGCAGTCCAAGTGCGAGCCCTACGGGAAGATCGGGATGGACGGACTCAAGCTCTTGTCGATGGTGAACCCGGAGAAGCTCTACAAGGCAGTCCGGCGGCCTGGCGTGAGCGTCGATCCCGAGGGCGAGGACCCGAACCGGGTCACCCTTCCGCCTGACGAGTAGACCGTGAGGCTCGGAGCCTTCGGGCGGAAGAACCCAGATCCGAGAAGGGTCTACGCGGCACTCCTCAAGAGGATCGAGCCGAAGGCCAACTGTGCTCCCGCTGAAGTGGAGATGGCGCTGCGGAAGATGGCTACGCTGGAGGAGCGCCACGGCAAGGAGTACCTGCTGGGTCGGGCTCCCCCCAAGGAGGCCCCGAGGCAGAAGAGCCAGGAAACGGCGCGGGAAGCGGCCGAGAGGAAGGCTCGGCAGGACCGGAGCCGGGCAGAAGCCCGACGACAAGCACGGCGCAAAGCCGCAGAGGCCGAGCGGGAGAGGCAGCGGCGTGAGCAGGAAGAGAAGGCGCGACGAAGGGAAGAAGCTCGTCAGTACGAAGCAGAGCGAGTCTGGGAGAGGACGGAGGGTCGCAGGCTTCAACGGCGGAGCTTGGCGGCAGAGCGCAGGCGTAGGCAGGATGCGAGTCGACGCTGGGGCAAGACCCGACCTGTGATGTCTTGGACCGAGTTTTGGAGGCACAGGTGCAACGAATGGGAGGCCCTGAAGAGAGAACCGTCCGAGATGAGGCGGCAGATGAAGGCGTTGCGGGAGGGCTTGAAGGCACATCCGGCGAGGTCCGCAGGACCAGGAGAGGGGTGGCACTTCCGGCTCCCCGACCCCTTCGGCCACTACCCCTTCAAGCGCCGGATCCTGTGCGGCTTCGCTCCCCTCTCTACGAACCTGCCTGGAGATGTCCGTGGGTACGTGATCAGCCAGCTCGGACTCGACCCCTTCATCCCGGTGGACGTGTGGCCTGCCGGGACGGATGAGCCGCCGCTGGTCTTCACGCAGCAGAACCCGATCACAGTACTGACAGGCACGATGGGAGCAGGCAAGACCACCTTGGCCAAGGAGAAGGCGGGAGACTTCGACCTGGTGATCCATACGGACACGCCTCGGGTTGACAGCGAAGGCCGTTTCATCCTTCAGCCGAACAAGAAGGCCAGGGAGCGGCTGAGGCAAGAGAAGCGACAGCAGATCCGAGATGCTCACCGGGCCGGGAAGAGAGTTCTTGTCGAGGGCTTCCCTCGTGGACTGACGAGGTTCCCAGAAGCGGTGGAAGCTGCGGAGGAGCTGTGGATCCTCGACACGCCGGAAGATGTGGCTCTCGCTTCGGTCGAGCAGAGGAGCCGAGAGCGAGGCTCCGATGTAGAACAGGACAGAGCGGACGCTCTCCACGAGAGGGCCTCAGACGCCCGCTACATCCAAGAGATTCAGCAACTTGCTCGTGGAGCCAAGGTGAGCCGGAAGATGCGATCAACTCGGGGAGCTGTTCCCAACCCTCTGCTCAAGCCCAAGAAGACCTTCGGCATCGCCTACGAGGAGTGGGGACTCAACGACTACCCTCTTCAGCTCGTCATCGCGGACATGACCGACCCGCACACGCCCTTGCTGGTGGCTGGCGGGACGATCGACTTCCGAGGCACCGACTACGAGTCGAGCATGATGGCAGCCACCAGGGGCTACGGGCCGCTGCTCTACGACGCAGCAGCCACCCTCCTCGACAGCCCGCTCGGACCCTCCAAGGACCTGAGCACGGCTGCACGTCGCTTCTGGGCGAGGCAGGGCGGTCAGGTTGAGCCGCTGACGAAGGCAGAGTGGGGCTACAAGTACCGCACCAGCCTGGCCGAGATGGTCCAGCGCGGGAAGGGCATCAGCACAGCAGACTTTCTGGAGCTGATCGACGAAGCAGAAGAACTGGCAGCAGACGCAAGCGAAGGCGAAGCAATGGGGATGCCTGTACGGACCCCTTGGGAGGACGAGATGGCTTGGAAGAAGGCAGAGAAGACCCGGAAGCCCCGACTGGCTCGGAAGCCCAAGCGGACGCAGAGCAACCCCCTCAATCCTGACTTCCCGCCCATCCGGGAGTACCGGGACAAGGACGTCTACGACCCTCGGGACGAGGCCATCCGAGCTGTGGTCCGAGGTGCTGACAGGTCTGGGGCGGCTGTCCCTTGGGGCATCGCTCGTGGGAGGTATCTGCGGGAACACAGCGTCGGAGAGACCATCGAGAGGTCCTACGAGCGGTACCAGGACGTCGATCGGCTCATCCGA
>CALGIB010000138.1 GCA_937915955.1 uncultured Pseudomonadota bacterium | reverse complement strand
GAGCCAGTTCCGATAGTGGCTCATCGTGGTCGCGCGCTCGGACAGCCCTCGACCCAGCTTGTGCTTGTTGAACAGGGCCAGGTGCCGCTCGTCGAGCACGGGGCTGCCGGCGACCACCCGCACGTCCTGGTTGCGCCGCCACGCGCGGCGTTGGCTCTTGGACATGCGGAACTCGCGCACCGGCAGCCGGATGCCCTGGCACTCCGCGCAGTCGGGGCAGGCGGGTCGGTAGAGCGTCCGGCCGACGCGACGATCCGCGGTCGCCAGCAGGGCGTCGAAGTCCTCGGGGGCGATGGTGTCGCGGTACCAGCGCAGCGGCAGCACCGCCTCGCGCCCTTCCAGGTAGGGGCAGGCGTGGGGCGTCTGATCGACCGGGATTCCCTGTGGGGGCGTGCGCACCGCAGTCCTCTAATCGGGCGACGATCCCAGGGCGTGGATCTCGGCTCGCCGGGCGACCCCCCTCCCGACACGCTCGATTGCCGAGGAGGAGGCTCCACCTAGCGCCAGGATAGGCTGCGCCGATGCTCCTGCTCCTGCTGGCCTGCGCTCCCACGCCCGTCGATCCCGACGCTTGGCCGCTCGTGGGCTGCGAGAGCCGCCACCGCCCCGCCTGGGGCCACGCCCTGGTCTTCGGCGAGGAGCACCGGATCGAGCACGACGGCACGGAGCTGGCGGTGCGGGTGCTGCGACCGGCCAGTCAGGGCGCCCCCGGCTGCTGGCCGGCGCTGGTCCTGGTGCCCCCCGGCTTCGACGAGGGCCTGCCCGAGGCGGACTCGGTGGACAGCCAGGCGCTGGCCCAGTCCGGTGTCGTGGTCGTGACCTTCGATCCTCGGGGCCGAGGCCTGTCCGAGGGACAAGAGCAACACGGGGGCCCCGATCAGCAGGACGATCTGGCGGCCGTGCTGGCTTGGACCGCCGCCCGAGCCGACGTCGATCCCCGTCGGGTGCACCTGCGCTCGCGCAGCCTGGGCATCGTGCTGGCCACTGGCGCCCTGTTCCGGCACCCGGAGCTGGACCCGGCCGGCCTGTTGGACATCGAGGGACCCGCGCGCCTGCCCGAGGAGCTCGAGTACGCGCCCGAGCAGACCCGGGACACCTTCTACCGGATCAGCAGCGGCGCGGAGTGGTGGGAGCTGCGCTCGCCGGATCTCTCCCTGCCCAGCTTCCGAGGGCACTATCGGCGCGTGCAGGCCGCCGAGGACCACGCGCTCGGCGGCTACATGGGGCACGCGCAGACCCTGCTCAACGCGGCGGAGTTGGGCATGGCCTCCGAGGTCGATCTGAACGGCGTGTCCAGGCCGATCTGGAGCTACGAGCAGGTCGAAGACGAGGTGCTGCAGGGTCGGGTCAAGCACGACGACCTCCGGGCCATGGAGCTGCTGATCGAGCTGCTCCGCGAGTAGACTGGGGCTTGGAGGACTCCATGCGCAGGCTCTGCCTCGCCGTCACGCTGGCAGGGCTCACGGCCTGCACCACCGCCCCGGTCGACACGGGCGAGGCCCCGGGACCTGCGCCGCCGCCTGGATCGACACCCTCTGGGTGAACATGGAGCACGGCGACGGCGACGTGCTGCAGCGGCAGTTCGCCTGCGACAACAGCGTGATGGAGGTCGCCAGCCTGCGGGCCGGCGCCTGGATGCTGCAGGTCCAGAACCACCAGGACGTGCTCACCGCGCCCAGCTGGTACGCCCAGTCCGAGGTCGTGGATCTGCTGCTGGACCCCAAGGACGAGCAGGACCTGAGGGTCGAGGTGGCCTGCGTCGAGCACGGCGGGAGCTGCGACCGGACCCCAGACTCCGGCCTGTAGTCCGGCGCGGGTCCTCCTCCGCGCCCTATGCGCCCCAGCGTTCGCGCCAGTCTCCGGGGTGGTGGAACAGCACCTCGACGTCGTCCAGGTGCAGCGTCGCCTTGAAGTTGCTGCGCGGCAGCCCGACGGCCAGGGCGCCGGCGACCAGGTGCTGGCGCGGCGTGCCCATGTCCGGGCACTGGAAGAAGCGCACGCGCATCCGGGGCGGCACCGCGCCCTCGGCCAGGGCCCGGCCCAGCTGCTCGAGGGCTCTGCGGGCCCGCTCGGGGGGCAC
>CALGIB010000137.1 GCA_937915955.1 uncultured Pseudomonadota bacterium | reverse complement strand
GCGGTGTCCCCGTGGCGGAGCACGATCTCGTATGCCGTCTTCTGCTTGAAAAAAAAGCCCTTGGTGGCGCGGCGGTTGAACTCGACGCGCTCGTCGCCGAGGAACAGCTGGGTGCCGTCGGGCGCTGTGCTGTAGGCCTTCTTGCGGCCCTTCTTGGAGAGGGGCAGCGGCCAGGTGTGCGTGGACTCGGCGCCGACGTCCCAGTCCTCGAGCGGGATCCGCCCGAAGATGGGGTAGGGGAAGTTGCCCTGCGTGGTCAGCTCGAGGTCCGCGGTGTCGAGCAACTCGACGAGGCGGACAGGGGCGGGAGAGCCTGGCTCCCGGAAGGAGCTGGCGGGCTTGTCGGTGGACGGTGTCGGGAGCTCTACCCCCGAGCAGGCCAGCAAGGCGATGAGGATGGACACGGCGCGCCGTTAACCCGACCAGCGCTCGTTGATCACGGCCCGGTCAGGATGTACACGAAGCCTGCACGCTTCTTGCTGCCGCGGTCCCGACCCTCAGCGCTGACCGCCCACTCCCCGTAGCCGTCACCGTCGAGGTCCTGGACGATGGCGTTGGAGCGGCCCGAGAGCATGTTGCTCTTGTTGCCGTCGAAGCGGGCCTGGTTGACGGTCGTGAGGTTGTCGCCCCAGCCCCAGGTGTCGTAGCCCGTGGTCAGGCTCAGGTAGGAGCGCCCGGCCGAGGTGCTGCCGCTGAGGGTGTCCGTGTAGGCGCCGGTGGTCCACTCGAGCCAGCCGTCGCCGTCCATGTCCCCGGCGGCCATGTCCCAGCCCAGCCGGTCGTCGGCGCCGGAGCTGCCCAGCGCCGCGTCCGAGGCCGAGGCGTCCAGGGTGCCGGACATCGCGCTGTCACCGAAGAAGAAGTAGACGCCGCCTGCGTCCACGACGCGCACGTCGGCGAAGCGGGCGCCGACCAGGAACTCGTCCGAGCCGTCGCCGTCCAGATCGCCCAGGCCCAGGCCGGAGATGCCGAAGTCGTCGCCCTCGGCCTCTCCTTCGATGCGGAGGGTGGCCTGCGAGGTGGCGCTGCCGGTGGTCAGGGAGCTTGGGTCGAGCACGAACGCCACGCCGCTGTCGCTGTCCCCGCCGTCCATCTTCTGGGCGCCGATCAGCAGGTCCGCGGTGCCGTCGCCGTCGACGTCGCCGATGCTCCGGATGCAGTTGCCGCCGAGGCGGTCGCTGCTGGCGTCTCCGGTGATCTGGGCGTCCGCGTCGCTCCAGCTGAGGCTGCCCGAGACGGGACCGTAGAAGACGCCGACCGCGCCGGCTGCGCTGGCCGCGGTGTCCTCGTAGGGGGCCCCCAGCGCGAGGTCGATCAGGCCGTCGCCGTCCAGATCGCTGGCGTGGATGCCCTCGCCCAGCCGATCCTTGGCGGTGGTCCCGGAGACGACGACCGCCGCCGCGCTGGCCACGTCCTGACCCCAGCTCCAACCCGAGCTGTCGCCGGACAAGAGCAGGTAGACCGCGCCGTGCTCGCTGTCGCCGGCCTTGCTCGAGGCGGCCAGCAGGTCGGCCAGGCCGTCGCCGTCCACATCGCCCGCGGGCGCGATGCCCTGGA
>CALGIB010000136.1 GCA_937915955.1 uncultured Pseudomonadota bacterium | reverse complement strand
GGCGTTGGGCGGGTTGCTCACGGTGTCGACCTGGTGCTGGAGCACGCGCAGGAAGCCCGGGTGCAGCTTCATGCGGCTGACGATCTCGGGGGTGTCCTCGGCCTGCTTGCGCGGGAGCGTGGGCAGGTGGCGACGCACCGCCTCGCGCGACCAGCTCTTCCAGGTCTTCACCGCGACGCCCTCGACCCCCAGGGCCGGCAGCACCTTGCTGATGTAGTCCCGCAGGGCGCGGCCCCAGACGATGACCGCGATGCGCTCGGGCTTGAAGTGGTGGGGCTCCTGGAAGGCCAGGTAGGCCACGCGGTGCAGGGCCACCGTGGTCTTGCCCGAGCCGGCGATGCCTCGGATGACGACCAGGCCGCTGCGGGGCCGGGTGATCAGCTCCCACTGCTCCTTGTCGATGAGCGCGGCGATCTCGGGCAGGTGCTTGTCCTGGCTCCGACGAGCGCCAATGCGACCCGCGCCGAGGCGGCTGGCGGTGCGGGTGGACGACCGCTCGTGGCGCAGGAGGCTGGAGCCCTGGCCGCCGGCCAGCTGCGGCGGGGCCTTCTCGTGGTGGACCCAGGCCTCGTCCTCGCGCACGAAGACGCCCTGGGGAGCCTCGACGCGCTCAAGCCGGCCGCGGTGGATCGACACGGTCCGGCGGGCCACCAGCTCGCCCTCGAGCAGCCGATCGTCGTCCAGCTCCTCGGCGTACTCCTCGCCCTCCTGGTAGCGGTAGAACAGCTGCGCGACGGGGGCGTTGCGCCAGTCCACGATCCGCAGGCCGTGATCGATGCGCGTGACCTTGCCCAGGTACAGGTTCCGCTCGCGCCCGTTCTCGAGCAGGCGCATGTGGGCGAAGTAGGGCGAGTCGGGATCGATGTCCTGGTTGTCCCGGGCGGCCCTGAGCTGGCCCAGCAGCGCGTGCAGCTGGTCGAACTGCTGCATCAGCGAGCCCAGGTCCTCGTTCTTGGCGCTGCCCATGTCCTCGCGGATCCGGCGCAGCTCCACCACGATGTCCTTCTCCGAGGCCCCGACTTCGACCGGGCGCTCGAGCAGGCGGGTGCGGATGTCCGCGAGGAGGGACTCTTCCTCGGCTGGGATCGGGTGCGTCATCGCGAACGACTCGTTTTCGGGGAGCCGTTGGTCTTAATCAGCACCCCCGGGAGGGCAAGTGCCCCGCCTCAGAAGCGCGTCGAGACCACCAGCGATCGGGGCCCGGCGGCCAACGACAGAGGCCGCTCGCTGACGTGCAGCGTAGGCACGAGGAAGCCGATGCTGCCGCCCAGCACCGCGCCCGCGATGACGTCGGTGGGGTGGTGCTTGCCGGCCAGCACGCGGGAGGCCCCGGTGAGCCCGGTCGCCGCGCCCGCCAGGCCGTAGGCCAGCACGGACTGCCCCCGGGTGGCGCCGGAGAGCTGCCAGGTCCTGGCCACATCGAAGGCCATCACCGCCACGGTCGAGGTGTGGCCCGATGGGAAGCTCATCTCGCTGTCGGCCTCGGCGATCAGCGCGGCGACCTCGGGATCGTCGGGGCTGAGCTGCGTGTAGGGCCGAGGGCGGCCGACGGCCATCTTCAGCGTGCTCGTCGCGACCTGGTTGACCATGAAGGCCTCGGTCGCGATCCAGACGCGGGTGTGCGCGCCCTCGCCGTCCAGGGCGCCGTCCAGCGCGACCAGCCCCAGGCCGGCGCCGATGCTGCCGTACATCAGGCCGTCCGAGGTGGTCTTCCAGGTCGAGTTCAGGCCCGGCCTCACCCAGGCGTCGATGCCGGTGGGCTGGCTGACCTGCCCCCCGGGCTGTCGATCGTCCTCGACCCCGAGGTACAGCAGCGCGAAGGTGGTGCCCGCCGCCAGCGTGATCGGCACGTCCACCGAGGGCTCCCAGTGGAAGGTCGGCTCCTCGCAGAGGCCGGCCGAAGAGAGGAGGACGAGGAGGTTGCGCATGGGGTCCCGGCGTGTGAAGAGGGCGGCCCCCGCGAGGTAACAACGTGCTCGCGAGCGGCGTGGCCAGCCTATCCGGCTGTCCTGCGAGGGTCCGTTTCGACCCCCGCCGACGACGCTCCGAGTAACGCGGCCCGCGGCCCCAACGCGCTCTCTGTCGGCGAAGCCCGACGGTACAGCCTGGAGTCGCAAATGATGTCCCGCATCACCCTGATATCGTTGATCTTCCTCTCCAGTGGCCTGGCCCTGGCCGAGACCACCTCCCGCTGCGCCCTGG
>CALGIB010000135.1 GCA_937915955.1 uncultured Pseudomonadota bacterium | reverse complement strand
GACTGCTGCTGCTCGTGCAGTTCATGGTCCCGCAGAGAGGCCTCTTGATGCTCGGGTCCCTCGGGCTCGGGCTCGGGCTCGGGCTCGGGCTTGGGCTCGGGCTCGGGCTCGGGAGATCGCTCTTCGAGGCGCTGGCTCAGTGACGGACGAAGTGGAGGGGATCTCCCTTGTCCTCCACCGGGGGCTGCGGAGGGAGGCTCTCCAAGTGGCGCTTCCGGCATCGGTTGCTCTCCCGGAGGGCCCCGAGGCTGTCCCGCAGGGGCTCGATGGCCTCGGCGGGGAGGACCTTCACGCTCGGACCCTGCGGGCTCGGACCCTGGGTGGGGCTGGGGGTCTCCTGGGGTCGCGGAGCGGTGTTCATGGAAGGATTACCTCAGGTGAAAGTCCAAGCTGCGAGAGCAACCATACCACAAAGCCGCCGATCAGGAGGCTCGTCCATCGGCTCGTTCGGACAGCGGTCACGGCGGTCTCCACATAGTGGAGGAGGCGTCCTTGCCAGGTGAAGCGGAACGCGAGGATCTCGAGCTCCTTCTGGGAGTGGGTCTCGGCCAGCTCGAGGGCTTGACTGGCGGCCCTCGCTTGTTCGGACTCGGCCCTGGCGATCCTCTCGAGGACGGCCTCGACGCGGACGCGCTGGCGAGCCAGTCTCTGGAGGGACTCGCTCGTGTACTGCTCATGGGCGGCCGACAGCGTCGTGCTCTCGGTGATCTCACGGACAAGGACGGGGAGCAGGTTCCGGTCCTGACCCTCCAGGGTGTGGAGGTGCATCCTGAGCTCTTCGGCGGCCTGAGGATCGACCGCCCGCAGCCTTCGGAGCAGCTCCTGGAGGTGGGAGTGAGACAGGAGCGGGTTCATGCGTGGGCAGGATAGCCTGGCTCCTGTGGCCAGTCCACGACCTAAAGCTGGCCCCAGGCCCAGGCGCTCCCGAAGACAGCCCCTCCGATGAGGGCTCCTCCGACCAGAAAGCCTGCGGTGAAGCGGACATCAGGGCGATCGATCCACCGGACATCGCGGAGCTGCTCGAGCTGCCGCACCTGGTCGTCGATGCGGCCTTCGCGAGCCTCGATCTGAAGCGCGCAGCTGGCCTCCTGGACCCCGTAGGCGACCCTGGCGTGCTCAGACCAGGCGTCGAGCTCGATGAGGTAGCCGGCCTTGACCGGGGGGATCAACACGCCGAGGCAGGGGGCCTCCTGTCCAGGCTGCAGGCCCACGGACCCGGGGCAGTCGCTCGGCTGCGGGGTGCGCTCGACGGGCAGCGGCGCGAGCTCGGCGGCGGCGGCCAGGGGGATCGTCAGGAAGATGTTCATGGTGACCCCGTGCGGTCGACGAGGGCGGCCAGCTCGTCGACGCGGCGCTCGGGGCTCGGGTCATCGAGGGCCCCTTCGGTCGCCGCGGCGATGGCCTCGATCCGGTCGAGGGAGGGTGCCACGGCCGCCTCCTCGAGATCGTTCGTGTTGGGCTCCAGAGGGTGCCCATGGGAGAGGTCTGCCCCCTCGCTGGGTTGCAGCCCTCGCGAGAGCACGAACAGGGCCATCAGCGCCGCGACGGCGGCGGCGGCGGGCTGGGCCCAGGCGGGCACGCGCTCGGGTCCGAGCCAGGCCAGCAGCGCGAGGAGCAGGACGAGGCCTGCCCCGATGAGGCCGAGCCAGATCATACGAGCTCCGGCCTGTTCGTCTTGGCCCACTTGAGCCAGGTCTCCATCTTGATGGTCCTCTCTCGCCCGCCCAAGTCGGCCAAGGTGAGGCCGTCGGACTGGACCTCGACCACCCTCCGGGCGGCCTTCAGCTTCCCTGGGTGAGCCCAGGTCTGTCCGGCCAGGGGGAAGTTCACGTTGGCCCTGATCTCGGCCTGGAAGTTCACGCCGGTCCCGCCCGCCTCGACCTCGACGGCCTCGACCTCGGCTTCGACATCCTCGACCTCGACGGCCTCGGCCTCGACATCCTCGACGTCCTCGACATCCTCGACTTCGACGGCCTCGACCTCGACGACCTCGGCCTCGATGACGACCGTGGCCTCGACGACCTCGACGAAGCCCTGGGCCTCAGCCTCCACCTCTACGACCTCGACTCGAAGGTTGGGGCGCCTGGAGGGGCGGCAGATGTTTCCGTGGGCGTCACGCATGGGCCTTCCTGATTTCAGGCAGCGTACTACAGCGCTGAGGGCGCGGCAAGGCCGGACAGTTTTTGGCGCAGCGCCGTATTACACTGCTCATCCCATGAAAAGGAGAGCCCCATGTCCAAGATGTCCAACCTCTTGATCCCTCGCCCCCTGGTGGACCGAGCTGACCGTGTCCTCGAGGCCAGCCCCCCGTCGGTGCTCCTGGCGCTGACCAGCCGTCCGACGCCTCAGCAGCTCCTGCGCCACGCCCTCGACGTCGGCCTGCTGGCGCTGGAGGGGGCCCAGGAGACGGCCTCGACTTCGACGCCCTTGGCTCCGACCGTGGAGGACGAGGTCAGCCCAGGCCGTGTCGCGGCGTTCTTCTTCGCGGCGCTGGACTTGCCGCTGTCGCTGGTCCCGCTGATGTCCCTGTCGGGTCGGGCGATCACCTACGAGGTCAGCCTGGCGCTGGAGCACAGCGTGGAGGGCTACGATCAGCTCGAGACCGCCACCGGATCCGGCCCGACGCCCGAGGCGGCGATCGGAGCGCTGGCCCGTGCGCTGACGGGATTGAAGGTCTGGACCAGGTCGCCTCCGGGGGGTCGCTACACGGACAAGCTCGAGTGGACGATCGAGGCCTTCCCGGCCCTGGCGAGCTCGGAGGATCTGGAGCGGGCGATGGCCGCGCTGCCTTGACGGCCTCAGCGGGCAGCCTCATGCTGCTCGCGGCCGGTTGACGCCAGAGGTCTCCCTGCGATAGGGCATCGTCCACCAGGAGGTGCCTGTGAAGCAACGAGCGCTCGTGATGAAGCTGCTGAGCACGAACAGCCAGGCCCTCCTCGGGGTGATCGAGGCGGCGGGTGCCTACGGCGTCCACGCCTCCCCCGAGAGGGCCTCTGAGCTCAAGGCCAGCGTCGACACCCTGGCCCGGGCCTGTGAGAGCGTCGGCCTGACCGACGTCGGGCGGGGGCTGCGTGGCCTCTGCGTGCGGGGGCAAGAAAATTGACCAACAATGTTGACGGTCCCGGCGGGCGTGACTAAGGGGTCCTCCAGGAGGGCCCTATGAAGACTGCCCTGAAGATCATCACCCCGGACGATGTCCGCGAGAGCGTCAAGGCTCTCTCTGCCGTGATCCAGAGGGATCCGGGGGCGGCCCACTCCCAGGAGGACGCGCTGCACCTCGAGGTGCTGAAGGCCATCTCCGAGGACCGCTGCCGTCAGCCGAGGGTCTGCGCGGCGCTGGCTGCCAGCACCGAGGACATCGAGTTCCCTCGCTGGTGTGGCTGAGCCATCACCGATGACTATTGCTGGGTCCTGCTTGACAGTCGGCAGGAGCGCGAGCTCTTTGAGCTGGAGCAGATCGAGCCCCTGGATGGGTGGCACGGATGACCTGCTCCATGCGGGCTTGAAGGCACTGGCTGGTTTGGGGCCTCACGGCTCATGGGCCATGTTAGGCTGGCGCTCCAACACCGTGGAGCTCCCGCATGTACCTTCCTCTTCTCCTCGCTGGATCGATCGTCGCTGCGGTCGCCCAGGACATGGCCCAGGGGGGCGCCCAGGGGCGCCTGACCCTGAACGTCATCGACGCAGACACTGGCCAGATCATCGACCAGGTGGAGGTCCTCGAGGAGGACTACGGCGCGGTCGCGGCCTGGATGGGTGGTCGCGGCCGGACGGCCGGGCTCGGGCTGGCCCCGCAGCTCGGCGGTCGCTTCCCCCACGGCCTCACGGAGCAGGAGATCTACGACCTCGGCTTCACCTTCGAGAACCCGCTGGCCTACGGGGCGGCTTACGGCAAAGGCCGGGTCCGCAAGCTCGTTCGCAAGGTCACCGGCTACGTCTCGGGCGGCAAGAAGTCGTCTGGCGGCAGCAGCTCTCCCAAGAAGAGCGCGGTCCAGGGCGGGTCGAAGAAGGAGAAGAGCGCGGTCGAGGGCGGGTCGAAGAAGAAGAAGAGCGCGGTCGAGGGCGGGTCGAAGAAGGGCTCCTACACGCAGTCCTCGTCGAGCTCCATCCCTCAGACCCAGGGCTCCCCCAGCTCCTTCGCTCGGCCGAGGCCGGCGCGCTCGCAGTCGCGGCACGACGTGATCATGGGCCTCCGTCGTGACCTCGAGACGGCCAAGTCGCGAGGAGACTTCGCGGAGGCTGCGCAGATCAACCAGGAGCTCGAGAGGATCGCCGGTCCCCGCCCCTCCTGATCGGCTACCGGAGGGCCAGCCAGGTCAGCCCGGCCAGCAGCCCCCCGGCCGCCAGCAGGCCCCCAGCCCCAGATCCAGCTGGGGTGTCGACCCCTGGGCGGTCGTCGACCGCGATGGGGCCCCGGTGACCCTGTCGCAGGAAGTCCATGGGGTCGACGGGCTCCCCGTGCCGGTAGGTCATGAAGTGCAGGTGGGGACCTGTGACGCGGCCCGTGGCCCCCGACAGGCCGATCTGCTGGCCCTCGCGGACGCGCTCACCGAGGCGCACGTCGACCCGGTCGAGGTGCAGGTAGGCCGTCATGGTGAGGCCGTCCGGACCCCCTGAGTGGCGCAGCAGGATCGCGTTGCCGTTGACGACGCCCTTGCCGGATCCCGCGCGGTCGATGCGCTGCACGACGCCCGACTGCATGGCTACGATCGGCGTCCCGACCGGCACGGCGATGTCGATGCCGTTGTGGAGCTTGCGCGTGTGCAGGGTCGGGTGGTCGCGCTCTCCATAGGGGGAGCTGAGGCGCCCTTGAGCTGGCCATGTCGTACCGTAGATGTGGTCCATAGCGACAGCCTAACCCAGGGCGGGCGGCGTGATAACCTCGGCCGAACGAGGAGTCCTGGATGCCCACGCACTACGTCGAGCACATCGTTGATCCTGGCAAGGGATCGATGAAGGCCCCCACGATCTGCTTGCTGCACTGGCTCACGGAGACCGAGGACCCGAGCTTCATGGACGAGGGCGCCTTCGAGCGCAAGGTGGCTGTCCTGAAGGCCAACAACGTGCTCTACAACATGATGCGTTGGAGCGGAGAGTCGCGGCTGCTCGTGCCTGCGGGGCGCAAGGTCTACCACGCGGGCGGCAGCCCGGGCCTGGCTGGGGACGACAACGCCGTGTCCTTCGGGGTGGCCGTCCCCTACATCAGCCCCAGCTTTCAGCCCCGGGGCGTCGAGGGAGAGGTCGAGCTGCCCTTCGTCCCCAGGGACAGCGCCGGCAAGCTCCTCCCGGAGCGGACGGCCTGGTATCCACCGATCCGTCGCGAGGACCTGGTCGGTCTGGTCCTGGCCGCGCGTGAGGTCTTCCTCGAGCAGGGCTGGGCTCGAGGAGCGGTGCTCACGCACGCCCAGGTCAACCCTGGCAAGAACGACATCCGCAACATCGACGTCAACTGCGGCACGTCCATCGCGGAGCTGCACACGATCTTCGTGAGCTGAGGTTCAGATAGTTAGCTCATTTTCTTGCGCGTCGAAGGCTCTGGGTTAGGTGGGCTTGCTGTCCTCGGCGCCATGGGGGATGGAACTGCTACGGGAGCATCTGGCAGCAACAGATGCAGGTTGGCCATTCGTCCCAGGCGCCGAGGACATCTTCTTCAGGAGCAGGAATGTCAACGCAGATGAGCGGGCAGGCCCGCGTGAAGTGGCTCCCCTCGCTGGAGGTCGGGACCAGGAAGTACCCGATGTTCCTCTACGCGGAGGAGTTCAAGTCGGGCAGCGGCTTCCTGCTCGTCGTCGGAGCGCGGGCCGTCTCGGCGTTGACGCAGTCCGTCTGGCAGTCCTTCGATCTGGTCGGCGTCTCCGGTCGCATGGTGGTCCTCTTCGGGCGCTCGGACCGCCCCCTCGAGGTGCGCCTCGGGGAGCTCTCCCAGATGCAGAACCGCGTCGTGGACGTCGGGCCCCTGGATGAGGCGCTGCAGGCCGGCGCGACCATCGAGGGCGTCTCCCGACAAGACCTGCAGCTGGCGGTGAACCACTTCATGCTCGAGGCCGTGCAGATCTTCCCGAGCTGGAACGACGCCGCGATGAGGGCCGCTGCGGAGGCTGGCCAGGTCGCCGGTCAGGCATGAGCGGCGTGTGGATGGAGCTGGGCCCTGTCCTCGATGAGGAGGTGGCCCTGTGGGAGCGCAGGGGTGGCCACACGGGCCCCGTCCACGCTATCCGGGCCTATCGGCGGCGCATGGGTTGCTCTCTGCCCACGGCCAAGCGGGTCGTGGAGCACGCGGTCCAGGCCCGCAGGGAGGGGCCTGCGCCGCTGGACGAAGTCGTCGCGCGCTTCGTCCAGGCTGCGCTCAAGTGATGGAGCTCTACCTCAAGTGGCCCGGCAGCAAGCTGGATCTCGCCCCGACGATCGGTGAGCTGCTCGGGTCGGCTGGGCTCGTGCGCTACTGCACGCCCTTCTTGGGCGGCGGCGGCGAGCTCTTCGGGCTGGCCCGGGCCGGGCTGCTCCCGCCCTCGGTGGTGGCCGGCGACAAGAACGCGGCCGTGATGGCCGTGCATCGGCTGGTTCAGGCCAGCCCCGATGAGGTCTCCGCGGAGCTCGAGCTCCTCCCTCAGGAGCCCGGATGGGCCAAGCACTACGGTCAGATCCGCGCCGACTTCAACGACAGCGAGGGGGAGACCCCCGCTCGGGCGGCGCGAATGATCTGGCTCTCGCGAGCCTGCTTCAACGGCATCTGGCGTGAGAACCACGCGGGGCAGATGAACCAGTCCGTGGGCCGCTACAAGCGCCTCGAGCTGCCAGGCCCTGAGCTGCTGCTGGCGCGCTCCAGGGACCTGTCGAACGTCGACCTGGTCGTCGGGGACATCCCACACGCTCATGCCGTTGGCCGCGTAGCCGGGCTCAGCCCGCAGCGTGCCTCCGTCCACGTG
>CALGIB010000134.1 GCA_937915955.1 uncultured Pseudomonadota bacterium | reverse complement strand
GTAGAGCCCACCACGACCACCGAGGCCGTGAGGCCTCGGATCGCGGCCCGCAGCGCGAGCAGCATGGCCTCGTCGTAGGCGTGCGCCTTGCTGGGCCGATCCAGTCGGATCCAGGCCACGCCCTCTGCGCTACCGAGCTGTACCGTCATGTCGTTACGGTAGCGCATGCCGGACATCCCCTACCGCCCCGAGCGCCTCGACCACGCCGAGTCCCTGGCCCGGGCCCGCGCCGCGCTCAGCCGCATGGACGCCCGCCGGACCGTGCGCGACTTCTCCGCCGATCCCGTACCGGCCGCCATCATCGAGGCCTGCGTGGCCGCCGGCTCGACCGCCCCCAGCGGCGCCCATCGCCAGCCCTGGTTCTTCGTGGCGATCCAGGACCCCGCGCTGAAGGCCCGGATCCGTGAGGCCGCCGAGGCCGAGGAGCGCCGGAACTACGGCGGCCGCATGCCCGAGGAGTGGCTCAACGCGCTCGCGCCCTTCGGCACCGACGCGAACAAGCCCTACCTGACGACCTGCCCTTGGCTGATCGTGGTCTTCGCCCAGGACCGGGGCCCCGAGGGCAAGAACTACTACGTCGCCGAGAGCGTCGGGCTGGCCGCTGGCCTGCTGATCAGCGCCCTGCACGAGGCCGGCCTGGCCGCGCTGACCCACACGCCCAGCCCGATGAAGTTCCTCAAGGACATCCTGGGCCGACCCAGCGGCGAGCGCGCCGTGCTCCTGCTGGGTGTGGGCTACCCGAGCGCGGCTTGCACCGTGCCCGACCTGCGCCGCAAGCCCCTCTCCGAGGTCCTGGAGGTTCGCTGAGCCGGAGGGGCGGGATAGCATCCCGGCGATGCCACGCCGCGACCTCAGATTCCTCCTGCTTCAAGCCCGCAACCCCGGTGACCGGGTGCGCGAGGAAGAGCGCCGCCAGTTCGCCGCCCGCATGAAGGTGGATCCGCGCCAGGTGCAGACCCGCTGCCTCCTGACCGAGACGCTGGACGCCTCGATCTTCGATCAGACCGACATGCTGCTGGTCGGGGGATCGGGCGAGTACTCGGTCACCGAGCCGCACCCCGGGGTCGAGCGCGCCAAGGTCTTCCTGGCGCTGGTCGCCCAGCAGGGCTTCCCCACCTTCGCGAGCTGCTTTGGCTTCCAGCTCCTGGTCGAGGGCATGGGCGGCAAGGTCGAGCCCAAGAAGGAGTCGGCCGAGGTCGGCACCTACCACCTCGAGCTCACCGAGCACGGACAGGCCGACCCCGTCTTCAGCAGCCTGGGGCCGCGCTTCACCGCCCAGCTCGGGCACAAGGACCACGCCACCGTCCTGCCCTCGGGCGTGGACAACCTGGCCCGCTCGGTCCTCTGCGAGAACCAGGCCCTGCGCGTCCACGACAAGCCCGTCTACGCCGCCCAGTTCCACCCCGAGCTGAACTGGACCGACAACCGGGGCCGCTTCGAGCGCTACTTCGACCACTACGCGCACGCCTTCGGCGAGGTCGAGGCCCGCCGCATGCTGGAGGAGGACTTCTTCCCCTCGCCCCAGGCCTCGGCGCTGCTGGACCGGTTCATCGAGCAGACGTTTGCCCGCTAACGGCGGGTGCGTCGCAGGAGGCTCGCCCCTCACCGTCCAGGCCGGCCTCCGCGCCCTAGATCTCGGCGGAAACGCCGTAGACGCCGCGGTCGCCGCCCAGCTGATGGCTTGCATCGCCGAGCCCCTGCTCACCGGCCTGGGCGGCGGCGGACTGGCCACGCTGGTGGTCGACGGTCAGGCGCACGTGCTGGACTTCTTCACGGCGATGCCGGGCCTGGGCCGCGACGGCCCCACCCCGCCGATGGACGAGGTGGTGCTGGACTTCGGCCCCACCACCCAGGCCTTCTCGGTGGGACAGGGCAGCGTCGCCGTGCCCGGCATGCCCTTCGGCCTGGCCGCGCTGCACCAGCGCTGGGGCAGCCTTCCCTTGTCCGAGCTGGCCCGACCCGCGGTCCACGCCTGCTCGCACGGCGTCGACATCACCCCAGGCTTCGCCGAGGTCGCGCGGCTGCTGTGGCCGATCCAGTGCGTCACGCCCCAGATGCGCGCGCTCTTCGAGCGCCGAGGCGGCAGCGTCCAGCCCGGCGACCGCTTCGTGAACCCCGGCCTGGCCCAGACCCTGGAGCTCTTCGCCGAGCAGGGCGCGGCCGCCTTCCGCAGCCAGGGCAGCCTCGGCGCCGCCATCCTGAGCTGCTTCACCGGCTCCGCGCTGACCGCCCGGGACCTGGACGACTACCAGGCGATTCGAGCCGATCCGCTGCGGGTGGCTCGAGGCCAGCACGAGATCCTGCTGCCCCCTCGCCCCAGCGCGGGGGGCCCGATGACCGCCGCCGCGCTGAGCTCGTTCGCGTCCACCTCGGCGCCCTTCACCGCGGCCCACGCGCGCGAGGTGGCCCGCTCGATGAGCCTGGCCGAGTCCCTCGAGCCGCCGCTCTCCGCAGGGCTCACCACCCACCTGGGCGCCGTCGATCAGCAAGGAAACGCCTGCACGATCACCTCCTCGCTGGGCGAGACCTGCGGCCACCTCGTGCCCCAGGCCGGGCTGGCGCTGAACAACTTCCTCGGCGAGGCGGACTGCAACCCGCCCCAGGCGCCGACGCCCGCCGGGCGCCGCCTGCGCACGATGATGACCCCCACCGTCCTGCGCGGCCCCTCCTCGATCCACACCCTCGGCAGCGGCGGCAGCTCCCGCATCCGCTCGGCGGTCCTGCACGCGCTGCTGCACCTCATCGACCACGGCCTGCACCCTCGCCAGGCCGCCTGCGGCCCCCGCTGCCACATGGAGGCGGGCCGGCTGCGCGTCGAGGCCTACGGACGCCCCGAGCCCGACTTCCTGGCGAGGCTGGCCGACTTCGAGGGGCTGGTGACCTTCGAGGGGCCCAACATGTACTTCGGCGGCGTCCACATCGCGGGCCGGGCCGACGGGGCCTTCGAGGGCGCCGGTGATCCCCGACGCAGCGGCGCCTTCGGGATCCTGGGCGCGAGCCAGCGCTGAGCACGGGATACTGACCTCTATGCTGGACACTCGCCCCCGCCTCCTCGCCGTCGGCACCGCCAATCCGCCCGAGCGCTACCGCCAGGAGGACCTGGTCGCGCGCTACGACGTGCCGGACCCCCGCATCCGGTCGCTGTTCCGCTCGACCCACATCCAGACCCGCCACCTGTACCTGCCCGAGCCCAACGAGCACGGGCTGCCCGAGGAGACCCAGGGCGAGCTGCTCCAGAAGCACCTCCGCGGCGCCATGGAGATCGGGCCCCAGGCCGTCACCCGCTGCCTCGATCAGGTCGGTCTGGGCCCCCAGGACATCGACTACCTCTGCTGCATCACGACCACCGGCTTCCTCGCCCCGGGCCTGACCGCGCACCTCATCCGGAGCATGGGCTTCCGCGAGGACTGCGCCCGCGTGGACATCGTAGGCATGGGCTGCAACGCCGGCCTCAACGGCCTGAACCCCGTCAGCAACTGGGCCATGGC
>CALGIB010000133.1 GCA_937915955.1 uncultured Pseudomonadota bacterium | reverse complement strand
TCCCGACGAGCAAAGTCCATGGCCGAGACGACCACCGAGACCGTGTCCGTGGGGGAGCCGCAGTCCCCGCTCTCCAGCGGCCCCGTGCAGGCGAGCGCGAGCAGGATCATCCCTCGATCTCCGAGAGGCCGTCGCTGACCAGCGTGTCCTCGGCGCCCCAGCTGCCCTGGCTGATTCCGAAGGCGCGGATCACGCTGAGCAGAGGCTTGTTGATGTTCTCGGCCGTGTAGCTGCGCACGTGCTGACCCGTCACGATGCGGCCGCAGAGTCCGCCGGCGAGCAGGAGCGGGATGTCCTCCAGGCTGTGGGTGCGCCCCTCGCTGACCTCGCTCGTGGCCAACAACAGGCTGTTGTCGAGCAGGCTGCCCTCGCCCTCATCGACGGCGTCCAGCTCGGCCAGGAGGACCGCGAGCTGCTCCATGTTGTAGGTCGCGATGGCGTCGACCTCAGGCTGATCGCCGGACTCGTGGTGGGTCAGGTTGTGGTGCCCGTCGCTGGCCTCGGGCCAGAGCTCGTTGTTGAGCGCGGCGGACAAGGCGTAGCTGACGACCCGGGTCTGGTCGCAGGCCAGCGCCATGGCGACCATCTTCGCCATCGCGGCGTTCTTCTCGGCGATCTGGGGCCGACCGTCGACGTCGGGGTACTCGGCCAGCGGCTCGGAGGGGCGCGCGCAGGCCTCGTACTCGGGCGGGTCCTCCTCGAGCCGGGCCAGCCGGGTCTCGAGCTCGCGCACGCCGTCCAGGTGCTGCTCGAGGCGCCGCTGGTCGGCGCTGCCCAGTCGGCTCTCGAGCGAAGCCAGGTCCTCCATGACCGCGTCCAGGGCCGAGCGTCGGTAGCCCAGGCTGGGGTCGACCAGGCCGCCCTCGCCGGGCTCGCGGAAGGTCTCACCGAAGAGCCGCTCGTAGAGCGCGTAGGGGTCGGCCTCGGCGGGATTCTGGCTGTTGGGGCCGTTGTAGCTGAAGGCCTCGGTGGTGGTGACCCCGACCTCGACGCTGCGGTAGATGGTCTCGCCGCCGATCTCGGCCGCGATGACCTGATCCAGCGACGGACCCGCCACGGTCCAGTCGTCCTCGCCGCCGACCTCGGGCCTGCCCGTGAACAGTCCGCAGGCGCCCGACCAATGCGGGATGGAGTTGGCGACCTTGGTCGCGAAGCCCGAGACCACGGCCAGCTTGGCCCGGTGCGCGGCCAGCGGCGCCAGCTCACCCGAGAGCTCGACGTCGAAGCCGTCCTGGGAGGGCGTCCAGTTCTCGGGGCGGTTGCCGTTGCCCCAGAACCAGAGGATGAAGCGCTGGGGGAACAGGCCGTCGCAGGCCTGCGCCGACCGAGGGGCGAAGAGCTCGAGCCAGGGCAGGCCCACGCAGACCAGGCCGCCCGTCCGCAAGGCCCCCGTCAGGAATCCTCGGCGACTGCTCATTCGTAGGCCCCCACGTTGCGGAAGCCGGGGCTCATGACGGTCTCGAGCACCAGGCTGCGGTAGCTGTAGTCGGCGATCTCGAACTCCACGGCCAGCCACTCTCCAAGCTCCTCCTCGCCGCTCTGCAGGCTGTGCCCGACGGCGTAGCGGTAGACGTTCTCAGAGAAGCAGGGCCCCAGGTCGGGGTGCTCGGCCAGGACCTCGGGCAGCTCCCAGGGGGTCTGCCAGGTCTCGCCGTCCAGCTCGCCCGAGGCGTCGATGGTGGCGCCGTTCTCGCTGTCCCGCCAGCGCCCGACGCCGTCGAAGTTCTCGAGCGCCAGGCCCATGGGGTCGGTGAGCAGGTGGCAGCCCGAGCAGCTGGGGTTCTCCATGTGTACGGCGATGCGGTCGCGCAGGGTGGGGCTGGTCGAGTCGGCCTCGGGGATGGTGGTGTCCACATCGCCCGGGGGCGCCGGGATCTCGTGGCAGAGCAGGACCGAGCGGATGAACTTGCCGCGCAGCGTGGCTGAGCTGCTGGTGGCGTGGCTGAACTGGGCCAGGACCGAGGCCTGGCCGAGCAGCCCTCGCCGGCCCTGGTCGGGGTCGAGCCAGACCTGCCCGAAGCCCTCGGGATCGGGGGCCGGGATGCCGTAGAGCGCCGCGAGGCGGGGGTCGACGAAGCTGCGGTTCTGGGAGATCAGGCGCCGATAGTCGCCGTCCTCGTCGAGCAGCAGCTGCTCGGCCACCAGCAGGGTCTCCTCGCGGGCGGCTGGCCCGAGCTCGGCGCTGGCGTGGGTGAAGACCAGGGGGTCCTTGTCCAGGTCGTCCAGCTCGTAGAGCGTGTAGAGCTCGGTGAGCAGGTTGCGCAGGCCCTGGCCGGCGCGCTCGTCCTCGAGCATGCGGAGGGCCTGCACCTCGAGGCCCTCGTCGGTGGACAGCTCACCAGCCTCGGCCGCCAGGAGCAGCTCCTGGTCGGGGATGGCGTTCCAGAGCAGGAAGCTCAGGCGGGTGGCCAGCTCGTAGTCGGTGAGAGCGGCGCCGGCGGGGTCCAGGCCGTGCTCGCTGCGGTACAGGAAGTGCGGGGACTGCAGCAGCGCGCCCAGGCCGTACAGCAGGCCGATGTCCAGCTCGCCCGAGTCCAGCGTGATGCCCTCGACCAGGCCCAGGATGCGGTCCAGCTCGGCCTCGGTCAGGCGCCGCCGCCAGGCGCGGAGGCCGAACTCGTCCAGCGCCCGCTCGAGGCAGGGATCGTCGAGCTCCGAGGGCTCGCAGGACAGCATCACGACCCGGTTGTCGGGGCTCTCGAGCGCCTGCTCGACCAGGTCCAGGGCGGCCTGCTCGTAGCGCTCGACACCCCAGGGGCTGACCATGGCGACCGAGGCGCCGACCGAGAGCAGGCCCTCGACCTGCACGTCGGGCTCGAGGCGGCTGGGCAGGACGAGGTCGGGGCCGAGCAGGTCGCGAATGGCCGAGTGGTACTGCGCCTCGGTCAGGCGGCGCAGCGCGGGCGCAGCCGGGACCACCTCGGGCACGGGGCGGGCGAGGCCCGAGTCGCCGACCTGGGCGCAGGCGAGGAGGAGTGGAAGCACGGGCGACATCCTACCCGCTACGACGCGCGCCCCGGAGGTGCGCTGGGCTGCCGTCCTTGCCGGCCTGCGGAGGTCCGATCGGGCTGGGCTGATCCTCGGAGCACCGGCGGCGTGGACCCCGCGACCGAGACCGGGGTCCGCGCCCGGGACGCCGCTTGACCGGCTGGGTCAGGGAGCCCAGTCGCCGTCGTCCGGGTCGAACTCGAACCACTCGACGAACTCGTCGCCGGCCGCCTCACAGCCCAGCTGCACGTCCTCGGCGCTCAGCCCCTGGGAGCCGTAGTACCACCAGTAGCTGGAGCTGCCGTCGCCCAGATCGCCGATGTAGCAGCCGCCGACGATGTCGTCGGTGTCGGGGCACTCGGTCTTTTGGAAGTCGCTCTGCAGGGACTCGCAGGTGGCCGTCGCGGTCACGTCCGAGCCGGGGGTGTCGAGCAGGCCTCGCCACTCCTGACAGTAGTCGCGGGGCTCGATGGACTCGCGCAGGTCACAGTGGGCGGCGATTCTACCGACGTCGACCTCGATCAGGTCACAGGCCGAGAGCAGGATCAAGAGCATCGTGTTCCTCCGTGGATCCGCCTATCCAGCCGTTTCGCATGGGTCGAGGCTCAGCAGCCCTCGGTCTCGCCCTCCTCACCGTCGTCGCCGTCGTCGCCGCTGCTGGACCCGCCCGACCCCGCGCGACCCAGGTCGAAGCTGGTCGAGCTGTCGAGGCTGACCGAGCCGCTGCCGCTGCAGACCACACCCAGGCTGGGGCCGCCGCCGCCGCCGCCGCCGTCA
>CALGIB010000132.1 GCA_937915955.1 uncultured Pseudomonadota bacterium | reverse complement strand
GGCGAGGGGGGTGAGCTTGGCCATGGGACTACTCCTTGGGGACCAGGTCCCCGAAGATCGTTGAGAGCGAGGCGAGCCGGTCGATCTCGGCCTCGTAGCGCGCCGCTTCGCGAGCGCAGCTGGCGCGCGTCTCGTTCAGGTTCGAGTGGATGCTGGCCTTCTCGTGGGCCACCCTCTCGAGCTCGGCCTCGAGCATCGCCTCGAGCTCCGCGATCTGCTCGCGGATGCTCGAGCTGGCCTGCAGCTTGAACTGCTCCTGGGCCTCGAGCTCGGCTTGTGCCTGTGCCTGGGCCTGGGCCACCGAGGCCACCAGGCTGGCCGTTCGGCTCTGCAGGAGCTGGATCTTGCGCTGGGCATCCAGCAGGGGGTCGCCGACGGTCCACTCGTCGTCGGCGGCGTCCATGGCCATCACCGCAGCCCGGCGGGTGCCGGGATCCATGGCCTTGAGCCCGTCCATCACGCGCAGGAGCTTCTCGGCCGGGAAGGGGCTCTCGGCCACCTGGCCCGCGTAGAGCTCGCTGAAGTCCTGACCCTCGACGACCTCGATCGGGGGACCGGTCGGCGCCGCCGGAGGAGGGGGCGCGTCGGTGCCTGGCTGGGGCTGGGCCTCGGGGTGCTCCGCGCCCTGCATGAGGTCACGGCTCTCGCGCAGGATGCGGTCGATGTCCTGCCCGTCCACGGGCTCGGCGCTGCGCGCCTCGTCCCGGGCCTTCATGTCTTCCTGGTCGCTCTCGGACAACTCGACGAGTCCGGCCTTCGCCAGGGCCTTCAACCAACGGCTCATCCCGCGCTCTTCCTGGGCTGTCCGGACCGAGATTCGGTCCGTGGGGCGTGCTTATTCGGAGGCGCCATCCTCGCACACCCGAGGGCTCGTTAGACTGGGGGGCATGAACGAGGAAGTCCTGCGCAGCGAGCTGGTCGCGACCTCACGAGCGCTGCATCAGCGGGGCTGGGTCGCCAACCACGACGGCAACGTCACCGCCCGGCTCGGCCCGGGGCGCTTCCTGTCCACCCCCACAGCGGTCAGCAAGGGCGCCGTCGGCGCCGAGATGTTGATCGTCGTCGACGATCAGGCTCAGGTGGTCGCGGGCACCCGCAAGGCCTTCAGCGAGCTGAAGCTCCACCTAGCGGCCTACCGAGCCCGCCCCGACGTGCAGTGCGTTGTGCACGCCCATCCGCCGACGGCGACGGGCTTCGCGGTGGCCGGCGTCAGCCTCGGGCCGGCCTTCATGGCCGAGCCGGTGATCAGCATCGGTCGCGACCTGCCACTGGTGCCCTTCGGCCTGCCCGGCGACGCGGGGCTCGAGGCCGATCTGGCCGCCGCGCTGGCGGGCTCCGAGGCGGTGCTGCTGGCCAACCACGGCGTGCTCACGGTGGGCCCGGATCTCGAGACCTGCCTGCTCCGCATGGAGCTGGTCGAGCACCTGGCGAAGATCGCGCTCGTGGCCCGACAGCTGGGCGGGCCGGTGGCGCTGCCCGGCGAGCTGGTCGACAAGCTGCAGGCCAAGCACCAGGAGCTCTTCCCCAAGGCCAGCGCGGGCCAGGCTCCGTCGGTCTCCGAGGCGGGGGGCTGGGTGCCGGCGCCCAGCATCGCGGGGGCCGGCAACATCGTCTCGGACGCCCTGAAGCGCTGGGGCTGAGCCCTAGCCGGTCGAGCCCGCCGCGTGACGGCGAGCCCAGGTCACTCCACCGCGCAGGCGCTGCCGATGGTCGCCACGGTGGCCGCGCCGATGCCGGTCACGCGCTGGAGGTCGGAGCACGAGGCGAAGGGGCCCTTCGCGCTCCGGTCGTCCACGATGGCCTGCGCCTTGCTGGCCCCGATGCCGGGCAGGGTCTGCAGCTGAGAGGCGGACGCGGTGTTCACGTTGACCGAGCCGCCGCCGCTGCTCGAGGAGCTGGGCGCGGGCTGGTCTGCGGCCGTCTCTTCTGCGGGGGGCGCGCTTGCCGCTCCGTCGCCGGCCGCGCCGAACTCGACCAGGGGCCCGATGTTCTGCAGCGTGGCGGGGCCGATACCAGGCACGGCGTCCAGGGCCACGAGGCTGCTGAAGGGACCGTTGGTGTTCCGGTACTCGATGATGGCCGAGGCCTTGGACGGGCCGATGCCGGGGAGCGTCTCGAGCTGGGACTGGCTTGCGCTGTTGACGTCCACGCCAGCCAAGGCGGCGGGGCTGCCGAACATCAATCCCAGGAACAGGGCCATCAGGCTGAGGATGCGGGTCATTCGGTCTCCTTTTCGACCTTGCGTCGGGCGCGCCAGGCTCGGATGCGGGCGATCAGGCCCAGGGGGGGCTCGGGCTGGATGTCGGGGGTGTCGGCGCCAGCGCGCACGCCGCTCAGATCGATGTCGGAACCCTCGGCCACGTCCTTGGGTTCCCCCTCGATCTCGATCTCGATCTCTACCTCGACCTGGGCGGGCACGCCGGCGTCGAGGTCCCGGGAGAGCTCGGGCCGAGCCGAGGGCTGGGCGCCCAGAGCGGTCCGGGACGTGCTCGGCCCGATGGCCGCCAGCGCGGCGCGGTCGTCCCCTACGGGACCGATGTGTGGGTCGGCGGGCAGCCCCTCGACCACGACGATCCCGTGGCCCGAGGACTCCAGCGTGATGTGGCCGGTCAGGTCCGTGCGGTAGATGGCGGTCTCGAGCCGTCCCAACGCCTCGGTGGTCTCGATCCCGGGGTGCTTGTAGCGGTTGCCCAGGCCGCAGCTGATCAGCGCGATCTCGGGGTCCACCGTCCGCAGGAAGCTGTCGGTGTTGCTGTGGTGGCTGCCGTGGTGGGCCACCTTCAGGACCTCGCACTCCCCGACCCGGCCCCCCTGGAGCAGGGCCTCCTCGGTGGGGGCCTCGGCGTCGCCGGTGAAGAGGAAGCAGTCCTCGCCGTGGTCCACGCGCAGGACCACCGAGTTGCTGTTCAGATCCGAGCGGGTCCCCGACATCATCGACTGGCCCGGCCAGAGCACCTCGATGGTCACCTCTTCGTACTCGAAGAGCTGACCCTTGCGGGCGGGCTGGTAGGTCAGGTGGCGGGCGTGCACCGCCTCCATGAGCTCTTTGTAGGTCTTGGTCGTGTGGGGCACCCCGCTGTCGACGTAGGTGCCGATGGGGATGCGCATGACCACGTCCCGCATGCCGCCCATGTGGTCGGCGTGGGCGTGCGACGTGACGACCAGGTCCAGCTCCTGTACGCCGAGCAGCCCCAGGGTGTCCACGACGTGGGCGCCCTTGACGCCGGCGTCGATCAGCACCTTCTCGCCACCGGGCAGCTCGAGCAGCAGGGCATCGCCCTGTCCGACGTCCAGCATGTGGACCGTCATCGTCCCGGCCTCGGCGGAGGCCAGCGCGAGCAGTAGACCGAGCATCGCTCAGGCTCCCGAGCGAGGGTCGATCAGAGCTCCCGGAACCAGATGGTTCGGTTGCTGTAGTCGTAGCAGGCGACGTAGCGCTTGCCGCCGATCACGACGCTCTCGTTGTGGAAGCCCAGGGCGGCCTCCTCGCCGGCCAGCGTGTCGACCGTCCAGCTGGAGCCGTCGTTGATCGCCAGCTTGATGTTGTTCTCGTTACCGTCGAAGTAGACGACCGCCGGGTAGCTGCCGTTCATGTACAGCTCGGCGTCGGAGCCCGTGAAGGGTCCATCGTCGACCACCTCGACCGTCCACGTGCCGCCGGGGGTGCCGCGGGCCACGCGCAGGTCGTAGTTGGTGACGTCCTGGTAGGCGATGACCAGCTCGTCGCCGTCGACCAGGATGGCTGGCCACTGGCCGACGTCCCACTCCTCGCCAGTGGCCTCGTCCCAGCCGTCGTCCACCACCTCGATGTCCCAGCCGCCGCCGCTGCCGGTGGCGAGCTTCAGGTTGCCCAGGGCGCCGTCGTAGTAGGCGAGGTACTCGGTGCCGCCGACGATCACGAGCTTGGCGTACTTGCCGACCTCGGGGTCCTTGGCGTCCAGGTTCACGGCGGTGTCGGCGGGCTCCCAGCCCTCGCCCTCGTCCACCACCGAGCCGGTGAAGCTCGAGCCGCTCCAGCGAGCCACGCGGAGCTGACCCTTGCCCTGGTCGAAGTGGGCCACGACCGGGTTGCCGCTGCTGTCCAGCGCCATGGACGAGAACAGGCCGGCTCGGGGGGTCGGGCCGCTGCCGGTGTCGGCGACGCCGGTCTCCCAGTCGTCCTTGCCGTTGCGCCTGGCGTAGAAGAGGCGCCCGTTGCTGACGTCGTAGTAGCTGACCCAGATGGTGTCGCCGTCGATCTGCATCGAGGTGTACTTGCCGACGTCGCCGGCGTCGAGGCCGTTTGCGTCCGGGTAGCCGTCGACGCGCTCCTCGGTCCAGGTCACCGACTCGCCCTGGATCTCGCCCAGGGAGAAGGCCAGGCCGCCCGAGGTGCGGTCGTAGTAGGCCACCGCAGGCTGGCCGTCGTAGACGCCCATCGACAGGTACTGGCCGATGTCGTGGGGGTCCTCGGGCTCCTCCACGATGGGCGTGATCCCGTCGTCGCGGCAGCCCTTGCAGGCCTCGAGCGAGACGGACAGGCCAACGACGGACAGGACGGGGATGAGGCGATGCGCGCGCATAGAAAGAGCCTTTCCAGGTACCTGGGACGGCGCAACCTACCCCCGGTCCAGAGGGCCTGTCAATGCGGCGTATCCCGGCTATTCCGCGCGAATCGCGCCGCTGTGGATCCAGGGCACCTGCTGCTCGGCCAGGTGGTCGGCGGGACCCAGGAAGTCGGCCAGGTGGCGCGGCGTGATCCACCACTCCACGCGGTAGACGCCGGCCTCGTCCAGGATGTGCTCGCCGCAGCCGGCCGCGTGCTGCTGTCCGTCCCGCAGGACCCGGACCTCGATGTCGGGTTCGTCCAGGTTCCGGGGGCTGTCGGCGGACAGGCCCGTGCAGGACACGCTCAGCGTCGAGCCCACCGCGGCGGTGCCGCCCAGCTCCACGACCTGCTCGCCGTCCAGCGCGTGCACGTCGAGCTGATCGGGCACACCCAGCACGTCGAACACCACGGCGTTCCGGCCGGTCGCCAAGGCCTCGTC
>CALGIB010000131.1 GCA_937915955.1 uncultured Pseudomonadota bacterium | reverse complement strand
AGGCCTACGAGGGCAGCCTGGTGACCCTGCAGGGCGTGACCCTGGGCGAGCCGGACGAGTACGGCCAGGCCGACACCGAGTACGGCATCCAGGTCGACGACATGCTCTACAGGTGGCACGAGGAGGCCGGCGCTGGCAGCTACGCCAGCGTCACGGGTCTGGTCACCTACAGCTACGAGGCCTGGAAGCTCAACCCCCGTGACGGGGCCGACCTGAAGTAGGCGGGGGTCTGCGGACCCCCGAGGAGAGCCCGAGGCCGACCGAGCCTAGTTCTCGAGCTCTTCCTCGTCGTCGTCGTCGTCGTCGCCGTCGTCCCCGGCTTCGAGCATCTTCTCGGCGACCTTGGCGACGCGCGCGACGAGCTCCTCGTCCTCGATGGGGAGGAAGTTCTCGAGCTCCTCTTCGTCGTCGTAGTCGTAGCGGAAGATGAAGACGTCCAGCGCGTCGTCGTCCTCGTCGAGCATCTGCTCGGCGGGGGCCAGCAGGGCGAACTCGCCCTCGCCCTCGAGCTCGACCACGCCCAGGAAGGCGAAGCTCAGCTCGTTGCCCTCGGCGTCCTCGAGCACGACGAGCTCGGGGCCGTCGGTCTCTTCGATCTCGTCGGATGAGTTGTCGGTCTTGTCAGACATGTGTCCTCTCGAACTCCCGCAGGAAGGTCACCAGGGCGGCGACGCTCTCCTCGGGGCATGCGTTGTAGATGCTGGCTCGTAGCCCGCCCGCGCTTCGGTGGCCCTTGATGCCGCTGAAGCCGGCCGCCTCGGCCTGCTGGATCAGCGCCGGCTCGAGCGCGGGCTCGGCCAGGCGCCAGGTGACGTTCATCCGGCTCCGGGAGCCGAGCTGGGCCCGGGGGCGCCAGAAGTCGCTGCTGTCGAGCAGCCCGTAGAGCGCGTCCGCCTTGCGCTGGTTGGCCGCGTCGATGGCCTCGAGGCCCTGCTCCTCGACCCACGCCAGGACGCGCTCGAGCACGAAGATGCCCAGCGTGTTGGGCGTGTTGAACAGACCCTTGTCCGCCTTGGCGTGTACGCGCCAGGACAGCATCGAGGGCACGTCCGCGCTGGCCGCGCGCTCCATGGCGGCTGGGCTCAGGCAGACCAGCGTCAGGCCCGAGGGGCCCAGGTTCTTCTGGGCGCCGGCGTACAGCACGTCGAAGTCCGCGCCGGTGATGGGGCGGCTGGCGATGTCCGAGCTGACGTCGCAGACCTGCAGGCCCGGGCCGCGGGGCACGCTGGGGAACTCGGTGCCGTAGATCGTGTTGTTGCTGGTCGTGTGGGTGTAGACCGCGTCCGGGCTGCCCTCCCAGGAGGTGGGGACGCGCGCGTAGCGGTCCTCCTTGCCGGACCAGACCACGCGCGCGGTGCCGAAGCGGCCGGCCTCCTTGATGGCCTTGGCCGACCAGACGCCGGTGTCGACGTAGTCGGCCACGCCGCCCTGGAGCAGGTTGTAGGGCACCGCCAGGAACTGGCTGCTGGCGCCGCCTTGCAGGAACAGCACGGTGTAGTCGTCGGGCAGCGAGAGCACGCGGCGGGTGCGCTCGATCGCGAGGTCGACGATGGCCGAGAACGTGGCGCTCCGGTGGCTGATCTCCATCAGGCCCAGGCCGGTGTCCCCGAGCTCGAGCAGCTGGCCGCGCAGCTCCTCGATGACGGGCAGGGGCAGGACAGCGGGGCCCGCCGAGAAGTTGTGGATGCGCACTCAGTCCTCCAGCGCGACGAGCTTGGCGTCGAACACGGGGTCCATGGACTCCAGCCGGGACAGGAGGCGAGCGCTGGGGGCGCGGGCGACCTGGATGCGAGCGCAGGCCGCGCCGCCGCCGGAGAAGATGATGTTGTCCATGTGCTGGACGTTCATGCCGTCGTCGCTGATGGCGTCCAGGACGCGAGCGAGGACGCCTACCTGGTCCCGGTGGCGGACGACGAGCAGGTGTGTGGCGGCGGTCTTGCGGGCCAGGTTGACGCAGTGGGGCGCGCCGCCGCCGCTGGCCCACTCCAGGATGACGCGGCAGGCCTCCTCCGCGACGGCGTCCTGGGCCTGCACGGTGGAGGCGCCGATGTGGTGGGTGCCGTAGACCCCGGGCAGCCCAGCGAGGGGGTGGACCCAGGCGCCGTCGGCCGAGGGCTCGTCGCAGAAGACGTCCAGGCCGGCCAGCAGCCCGCGCTCCCGGACTGCCCAGGCCAGGGCCTCCTCGTCGACGACGGGGCCGCGCGTGGTGTTCACGAAGACGCCGCCGGCGTGCATCGCCTCGAAGACGGCGCGACCGATCAGGCTGCGGGTCGCCGGGTTCAGGGCCACGTGCACGGTGACGATGTCGGCGTCACGGGCGGCCTCGACGATGCTCTCGGCCCGCCGGACGCCGAGCCGAGCCGCGCCCTCGAGGGTGAGCGAGGGGGACCAAGCCACCACGTCCAGCTCGAAGGCGTGGGCGCGGGCGATGACCTCGCGGCCGACGCTGCCGGTGCCCAGGACGGCCATGGTGCGGCCCTTGAGGCCCCGGCCGAGCTTGCTGAAGGCCTTCTTGCTCCAGGTCCCGCTGCGCAGGGCTGCGACCCCATCGGCGATGCGCCGGTCCGCGTTCAGGATGTGGCCCCAGGTCAGCTCGGCGACGGCGACGGCGTTCATGCCGGGGCAGTTGCTGACGTAGACCCCGCGCGCGCTGGCGGCCGCCAGATCGATGGTGTTGACCCCCGCGCCCGCGCGCACGATGAGCTGCAGGCCCGGGGCCGCCGCCACGTGCCCCGCGCGGACCTGGGTGGAGCGCACCACCAGCACGTCGGGGTCGTGCTCCGCCAGGGCCTCGGCCAGAGCCTGGTCGCTCAGCCCGGGCAGCGCGTGGACGGCCATGCCGGCCTCTTGCAGGCGCATGCGGGCGTTGTCGGGCAGCTTGTCAGCGATGAGGACCTTGAGCATCTCGCCCTCCGAAGCCCTGCGGTCTAACCGGTCTGTTCGCGCCGTCTGCGCGTCAGCGCTGTGCCGATCAACAACAGCACCAGGGGCCCGGCGGTGCGCGGGCCCGAGGCGCAGCCCGAGCAGCGGTCCGGCGCCGGGCAGCGCCCGGTGAGCAGGTCCGGATAGACCTCGGGGTCGGTGTCGTCGCAGTCGCCCTCGAGCTCGGTGTGGCCGTCCCGGTCCTCGTCCACGTCGGGCCAGTTGCCGTGCGGGCCGCCGTGTACGCCCAGGTCGGCGCGGGAGCCGTCGGTGTCCAGCGACCGCTCGATGCCTGCGTCTCGAGCGGCGCTGCCCTCGCCCAGGCGCAGGTCCGCGGCGCCCTCGCGCAGGCTGTCCATGGGGTGGACGAGGAAGCTGGGGTCACCGACCAGCGGGTTGATGAGCAGGCCCCGGTCCAGGCTGCTCAGCAGAGCCTCGTCCTCGACGAGGAGGTTCTCGACGAGCAGCTCGCACTCGGCCAGGCAGCTCAGGGCGCCGGCCCCCTCGGAGGGCCAGTCCAGCACGCTGTCCGTGATGACCAGGCGGGTGCGCTCCAGCGCCATGGCCGGCAGGGCCTCGGCGCTGTCGGTGTAGCCGATCACGCAGTTGCGCAGCGAGATCACGGCGTCGTTGGCCACCACCAGCATCGTCGGATCCAAGGCGACGAGGGACTCGGCGTCGACGCGCCCGCCCTGCACCCGGAGCGAGGTCTCGCCGCCCAGGATGCGCACCCGCCGGAGCTCGGCGCTGCCTTGCACGAGCAGCCCGCCGCCCGAGCCGGGGGTCATGGTCAGATCCTCGAGCCGGACCCGGACGCCGGCCGGGACGGTGAAGATCGCCTGGTCCTCGAACACCGTGCTCAGGTTGCCGCCTCGCGCGCCCGCCGCGTGGCGCAGCACCAGGTCGTGCCCGATCACGTAGCTGCCCGCGTGGCTGCCCTCGAGCAGCAGCTCGCTGCCGATGGGGGCGGCGTCGATGGCCTCCTGCAGATCGGCGTCCTCGGGCACCCGCTTGCTCGCCCGGGCATAGACCGGCTCCTCGAGCCCGTAGACCAGGCCGTCCACGGTCTGGATCTCCAGGCCGACCAGGTAGACGCCGGGCAGATCGGGCGTGAAGCGCCCCGCGCTGAGGGCCGCGGTGGAGCCTGGAGGCGTCTGCAGGCTGAAGCTCAGCGCGAGCTCGCCCAGGGGGTCGTCGAGGCCCGCCGTGGACACGGTGACCGGCTGATCGGGCCAGGGGAAGCGGTCGTCAATGGCCAGCTCCAGGCGAAGGCCCTGGCCTGAGGCCTCGAGGGGGTCGGGGTCGACGCCGTCCGCGATGCGGTCGCCGTCCGTGTCGGGGTTCCAGGGGTCGGTGCCGGCCGTGAACTCCTCGAGCTCGTCCAGGCCGTCCTCGTCGCTGTCCGTGCCGGGGCTCTCGATGCCGTAGAGCTGCTCCCAGGCGTCGTTGAGCAGGTCCTCGTCCAGGTCCGTCGGCCAGGCCAGGGGCCCGCCGGTGTAGCCGACGTCCTCGCGGGAGCCGTCCAGGTCCTTGTTGGCCTCGGTCCCGCTGCCGCCGTCCCAAAGGGGTGAGCCGGGCCAGGGCTGGAGCACGTCCAGGCTGTCCCCCTCGGCTCGGATGAAGGGCCGTTCGCCCAGCGCGCTGGCGCCCTGGCCGAAGACGTAGCTGGTGGTCAGCCCCTGCGGCGCGGCGTAGCGGCCGGTCCAGACCGAGGAGCGGAAGCCAGCCCCGCGCATGCGCAGGTCGCCGTCGACGGTCAGGTTCGCGAAGGTCGGCGCGTCGTCGAGCACGTCCATGTCGCCGCGCACGAGGAGGTTCCGGCCGCTGGCTGAGCCGCTCCAGAGGCGCTCGGCGGACAGCGGGCCCAGGCTGCCCTCGGCCGCGTAGACCGCACCGAGGACCTGAAGGTCGCCCAGCCCCGAGCTGGCCTGGTCCAGCCGGACGTCGCCCAGCAGCAGCGTGTCGGGGCCGGAGCCTCGAAGCAGGGCCCGCGAGCCTCGCAGGTCGACGTCGCCGGTGTGCTCTCCTGGGGCCAGGACCAGGACGTGGTGGTCCTCCAGCTCCTCCAGCGCCTGCTCGAGGCTGAGCTCGCCGGGGATCTCGCGCCGCTGCTCGGCCAGGACGAAGACGCTGCCGGACAGCTCACCGCGCAGGCAGACCAGCGTCCAGCCGTGCTCGGTGGCGCCGGGCTCGGTGGGGGTGAAGAGCTTGGT
>CALGIB010000130.1 GCA_937915955.1 uncultured Pseudomonadota bacterium | reverse complement strand
CGCTGGTGCCGCTCCTGCCAGAGCTCGGCCAGCGCGAGGTGGGCCTCGGGCAGGCGGGGCCGCTGCTTCAGCGCGGCGTCCAGCAGGGCCTCGGCCTCGACGCGCTCCCCTCCCGCGCGCCTCTCCAGCAGCGCCGCGGCGGCCAGCTCGTCCCAGCTGGGGGCCTTGACGTCCTCGGGCGACCAGGGCGAGAGCGCTTGGAGCTCCCGCTGGGCGTGCTCAGCGAGGCGCGCGGCCTGGGCTTGAAGGGCCGAGGCCTGATCCAGCCGCTCTTCGGCCAGGGCGACCAGATCTCGCGCGCGCTCGAGTCGGTGGGCTCCCTCCAGCCAGGCTTCGAGCGCGGCGGCCAGCTCGCCGGCGTCGGCGAACCCTGGCTCGGGTCCAGTCGCCCTCAGCCGGATGGCCTCGAGCTCCTCGGGGACCTCGGCCTGAGCCCGGGTCGGGCCCGCGGGGCCGTAGAGCAGCTCGTGCAGCACCCGGCCGAGGGCCTGTACGTCCGCGCTCGGTGTGCCGCTCGCGCCCCCCTCGGCGTGGACCCCCCAGCCCAGGACCAGGGCCTCGCCGTGGCTTCCCAGCAGGACGTGGTGCGGCCGCAGGTCCCCGTGGGTCAGGCCCCGCGCGTGGGCGGCCGCGAGCGCGTCGCAGACCGACTTCAGCGCGCTGAGGAGGCCCCTGAGGCTCCAGCCCTCGCGCATGCGCTCGGCCAGGGTGTCGCCCTGGGCCTCGGGCATCGTCAGGTAGGGGCGGCCGTCGGGCAGTCGCGACAGGTCCAGCACCGGCGGGATCCCGGGGTGCTGGAGCTGGGCGGCGATCCGGGCCTGCTCGACGAAGCGCTGGACCTGCTCGGGATCCCGGGCCAGCTCGGCGTCCAGGATCTTCATCGCGACGTGGCGGCCGAGCTCGATGTCCAGCACCCGCCGCACCGTGGCGCGCCGCCCTCGTCCCAGCGGGCCCTGGTCCCGGTAGCGCTGGGGCAGGTCCACGGGCGGGCCCTCGGACCGGTCGGTGACGGCCGTCGCTTCGAGCGGATCGAGGTCCGGGTCCGCCTCGTCCGTCAGCCCCACAGGAGCTCCGGCGGCTGAGGGAGGGGCTGAACGATGCGCACGAGCTCGCCGGGCAGGGGGCGGTCGCGAGGGGGGTACTTCGGGAAGAGCAGCAGGCCCTCGACGGGGGCGCGGAGCTGGGGTGCGCCCGGTGCGCTGAGCAGCTCGCCGGCGCGCACCGGCTGGAAGTTCTCGAGGTCGGGGCGCAGCCGCTGGTCCCGGCTGAGGCAAGGCTCCATCCAGACGGTCCGGACCAGCGACAGCGGCGGGCGCTGCCGGGCGAGATCCTCGATCGAGGCGCCGCCGGCCAGGGCCTCGTTGAGCTCGATGACGCGACGGATGGCGGCCTCGGCCCGCTGGTCCTGGTCGGCTCGGAGGCCCCGCCGACCCAGCTCCAGCGTGAAGCCGACGCCGCCGCGGTCGCGCACGTACTCGTCGGCGCAGCAGGTGCCGGGCGAGAACGACTGCCCCGGGGCCCGGCTGACCCAGGAGTCGGCCCCGCCGACCGCTCGGGCCCAGGCCGCCCCCTCGGGGCTCCAGGGAAAGATGTAGAAGGGCCGCTGGGTGGGCAGGATGGTCTGGTGGAGGTCGAGGAAGACCTCGGCGCCGTCGAGCAGGACCCGCAGCTCCCTGGCGCGGAGGTGTTCGTGGGTGGTGAGCTCGGAGTCCACGAAGACCCGGTTCAGGTCGGCCTCGAGGAAGCGGGCGTCCTGGAGCCCGGCCTCGGGGTTGCCGACGAACAGGGCCACGCGGCCGCCGAAGCTGCAGCGCCCCTCCTGGAGGTCGCGGGCCACGCGGATCAGAGCGGGCAGGCTGCCGGTCTCGTCGCCGTGCACCATCGAGCCCACGACGACGCTGCGCGCGTGCCGGCCGCCGTCGTGCACGAAGGACCAGGGGACCGGCCCGTTCTGCAGGCCCTGGAAGTCCCGGAGCAGTTCCGCTAGCTGCATCCGCCGATCATCGCATGAGGCCGCGGCCGCGACCGGCTAAGCACAGGCTCCCATGAGCAACGAGCGAGGCCACCGCGTGATCCCCCCTGGACTGCCGCTGGCGGTCCTCGCGGCCCTGTTCGCCTTCGCCGGGGTCATCACCTGGCTGCAGGGTCTGCCCAACCCCGGCTACGCCGAGCGCACGGGCTCGGTCGAGGTGCAGATCGAGGCCCTCCCTCGGGGTGCCAAGGCCATGCAGCTGCGATCGCGCTGCGGCACCGAGATCGTGGACACGATCACGGTCACCCAGGCGGACTTCAAGCTGGGCGATGCCCTGCGCATGCTGCCCTTGAGCGCCTCGGGCGACTGCTTCCTCGAGGCCCGCGAGCTGCCCTCCGAGGGGGACTTCTACGGCGCCGGGGTGGGCCAGGGCGCCTGCCGGGTCGGCAGCACGCCGGTGTCGGTCAGCTGCAGCTGATGAGCCCGGTGGTCGAGCTGATCGAGGGCATCGCGGCGGGCCAGGAGCCCGCCTTCCACGCGCTGGTGCTGCAGGAAGGGCCGGCCCTGCTTCGCTTCGTGCGCACGCTGACCCCCTCTCAGGAGGCGGCCGAGGACGCGCTCCAGGAAGCCCTGGTCGACATCCTGCGCGGGGCCCGCGGCTACCGCGGCGGGGACGCGCGGTCCTGGATGTTCCGGGTCGCTCGGAACGCCGCCTACCGCAGCCACCGCCGCCGCTCCGGTCAGCCCGAGCGCTTCGAGCCGTTGGCGGAGCTGGGCGCGCGCGCCGGCTGGGGCGAGGAGTCCCCCTACGAGAAGCTCGGCGCCGCCGAGCGCCGCGCTTGCCTGGGCCGGGC
>CALGIB010000129.1 GCA_937915955.1 uncultured Pseudomonadota bacterium | reverse complement strand
ATGGCCACGCGCGGCGAGTAGGAGAGACCGATGTTTGCAGCGCTCAAGCGGATGTTCGTGGACCCCAAGCAGGAGCTGGTGAAGGTCCTGGGGAACCAGGACCTGCCCACCTTCCCCGCCGTGCACGTGCGCGTCCTGAAGATGCTCCGAGACCCCGACACGGACATGAAGCTCATCGCCGCGCAGGTGGCGGCCGACCCGGGCCTGAGCGTGAAGGTGCTCAGAATGGTCAACAGCGCGGCCTTCGGGCTGCGTCGGCCCGCGCAGGACGTGCGGCACGCGCTGACCCTGATGGGTCGCTCGCCGACCGAGGGCCTGGTGCTGGGCCTGGCCGTGCGCTCGACCAGCCCCAAGGCCGCGGTCGCCGGCTACGAGCCCAGCAGATTCTGGAGGGCCGCCGCGCGCAGGGCCGCCACCGCCAAGGCCATCGCGGACGCGCTGGATCCGAGGGTCGGCATGGTGTCCTTCACGGCCGGAATGCTGCAGGACATGGCCCTGCCCCTGCTGGCCGAGCGCAAGCAGGACTACGGAGGACTGCTGCAGGCCTGGCACGGCGGCGAGGGCGAGCTCGAGGCCATGGAGCAGGATCGCTTCGGCTGGACACACGCTGAGGTGGCCCACTGGCTGGCGGCAGACTGGGACTTCCCCGAGCTGCTCGGCGCAGCCATCGGAGGTCACCACGAGGAGGCGGCCCCAGGGCCGGTCCATCTGGTGTCCCTGCTGAGTGAACAGGGGGCCGGCCGGGACGCGCTGATCGAGGCCGCGTGCAGCCGCTATGGGCAGACCGCCGCGGACCGGGTGGTGGTGGCGCTGGACCGGGGGACCGAGGACGGCGACGCGCTGGCCGCGCTCATGCGCTGACTGAGAAAGCCGACACCCCAGAGAGACATTGCCCCGCCCGGGCCTATTCCCGAGCGGGGCAAATCAACGAACAGAGAGGTCAGGGACCCGTCTCCAGGTCCGGCGGGCACCGAATCGCCGCCACCGGGAGGGGATTCCCCCGGCGGAGTCACCAGGTCGAGCCTGGTGCCTGAACTCTCCATCTGCTGTACACACCCTTAGAGCAAGGGACGTGCCAGCCCTACACTTGCAATGATTACAGCTTGTTAGTCTCGAACTTGCCGCGACCAGAACGTCGCACCTGGGGGGCGGGGATCCCGAATAAGTGTCGGCTTTTCCATACAGGTTCAGCGCAGCTACTGGACACGCCCGCGGCGTGCTCGGGCCGAAGCCCCGCGCGGACCTACTGGCCGTAGCCCTTGGCCTCGCCGAAGGCGACGTAGACCGCCCATTCCCACTGCTCCACGCCGTCCTTGTGCGTCGTCGAGCTCCAGTAGAAGGGCCAGTCCAGATCCCCTTCCTCGTCGAGGATGGGGGTGCTCTCGAAGACGGGGTCGATGGCGGCTGAGTCCGTCGTGTCGGGGCTGCGGCCGTAGTCGACGATGGACTGCAGCTCGTGGGCGTTGGGCAGGCGCCAGTCGTCAAGCCCGGCCAGCTCCATGCCCTCACAGTGCTCGAGCGCGGCGGGCCAGTCCATGCCGGCGCCGCTGTCCTCCTGCATCCACATCAGGCCCGTGTTGTCGTCGGACACCGTGGCGTCGCCGTTGTCGGTGAACGAGAGCCCGGCCTCGGCGCCGCGAACGAACCAGACCTCGTACTCGGACTCGCCGCCCGAGCCGGACATCGGGTAGCCCTTGATGCGACCGTCCGCGAAGTTCACGCCCATGAAGACGTCGACGGGCCCCTGGGCATCGCTCAGCGTGACCTGACTGACGTACTGGGTGCTGCTCAGGTACTGCACGTCGATGTAGCGGGCGCCCGAGGCGTACTCGAAGTCGAAGACCGAGTCGTCCACGTAGGGCACGGCGTCGTCGGGGGCGCTCGCCGACTCCGGCGAGGCGGTCCCGGTCGAGCCGCTGTAGTCGATCAGGGTGTAGAGCTCGGAGACCGAGGGCAGGCGCCAGTCGTCGTAGCCGCCGGCGACCAGGCCCGAGGCCAGCGCGTCCGCCCCCTCGAAGGTGGAGAAGTCCGTGGCCGCCGTCCACATCAGGCCGCTGATCTCGTCGGTGACCACGCCGCCGTCCAGGCTGTACTCGGGGCCCGCGCCCACGACCTCGCCGTCCTGGCCCGTGCCCGAGCAGTCCACCTCGCCGGCGCTGGCCCCCCAGCAGTCGACCTGGTGGGTATCGGGCAGCGCGTCGCTGTCGCCACGCACACAGCGCGCGTAGTTGTAGACCCGGACCACGTCGCCCTGGGGCCCATGTCCACCGGCGTAATCGGCGGCGTCCCCGGTCTTGGGATCGCTGCGTTGGGCGCCCGCGCCGTGAACGTCGAAGAGCGCCTCGCCGACGCCGTTGACGCTGTAGTCGTCGCCGACGGCGTCCGAGCCGGACGAGCAGCCGAGGGATCCGAGGGTGAGGATGAGTACGTTCATGAGCTGACCTCCACCGTTGGGAACCGCGACGGCCCGAGCAGGGTCACTCAGCCAGTGTCACCTCGGTTTCGACCATGCGGACCAGGGCCTGAACGGCCGCCGTCCCGTCCTGCACGTGCTCCGTCTTGTCCACCGGGTTGTACCAGCGGAAGTAGTCCTTCCAGGTCGCCGGCCCGCGGAGGCCCGAGCGGGTCAGCTCGATCAGGAAGGCGTCGGCGCCGTAGACCTCGTAGAAGTGGTCGATCTCGCAGCCCAGCGCGCGAAACCAGCGCACGAAGTGGTTGAGCTGGATCGTCCGGTAGGGCCGGTTGGGCATGGCCTCGGCCATCTCGCGCCCCATCGCCATGAGGCGCGCGTGATCGGGCGTGGGCTCGTACACACCGCCCCAGGGGATCTCGACGTAGCCGCCGAAGGCGTGCAGCGACACGAAGGCGTCCGGCGGCATCCTCTGGGCCAACGCGTCGATGGCCTGGGTCTCGGGCTGGGACAGGGCCTCGGGCGAGCTGGTGTAGTAGCGCCGGCTGTAGGGCAGCTTCGACCAGATGACGTCACTCTCGCGGTTCACGGACCAGTCGCGGTTCAGGTCGACGCCGGCAGCGTTGGCCCGGCGGTAGCTGTGCACCCGCCCGGCCAGCAGGTCCTCCTCTGCCCGCCAGCGGCCGTCGGGATTGGCGATCACGATCACGCTCACCCGGAGGCCCCGCGGCGGCGCCTCGACCAGCCGCTCCAGCAGCTCCACGGCCACCTCGGCGCCGATCCACTCCAGGCTGTGGAGCTGGGCGATCACCAGCACCTGTCGCTCGACCGGCAGCCCCGGATCGCGGACGTGGAAGGCCCAGATCGGCCGGCGCTCGACCGAGCGTCCGATCAACTCGGCCTGGATCACCCCCGGCTTGTCCTGAACGAGCGCGTCGACCCGCTGGAACAGGCTGGCCGCGAAGTCCCAGCCCTGGGCGCGCTCGGGGTGGACCTCGGGCGGCTCCAGGCGCGCAGCCCAGATCGAGAAGGGCGCGCCCTGAACGCCGGGGTCCAGGGTGGCCGCCAGGGGCGGACTCAGCAGCGCGAGGATCAGGCCGAGCACGGCGGGATCCTTGCACAAAGCTTGATGATCCCCTGCTGTTGGGCGATCCTGTCGCAGAGCACCGGCTGTGATCGACAACGAAACCACCGCACGACCAGGGGCTGACCCCCTGGTCGGCCGCCTCCTGGGAGGCCGCTTTGCCATCCAGGAGCTGGTGGCGAAGGGCGGAATGGGGCGGGTGTATCGAGCCGAGCAGCGCCCTCTGGGCCGCACGGTGGCGGTCAAGGTGCTGCACCTGGACGGCCGCAACGAAGACGACGGCGGCTTCCGCGAGCGCTTCTTCCGGGAGGCCTCCATCTGCGCCCGCCTGACCCACCCGAACACCGTGCGGGTCTTCGACTACGGCAGCGAGGACGGCACCTACTTCATCGTGATGGAGTTCCTGGAGGGGCGCACGCTGAACGACCTGGTCCGTGCCGAGGGCCCGCTGCAGGTCGATCGAAGCATCTCGCTGGTGCGGCAGATCTGCCGGTCGCTGGCCCAGGCGCACAGCCAGGGCGTGGTCCACCGGGACCTGAAGCCCGCCAACATCTTCGTCACCCCCCACGGCGACGACGAGTTCGTGAAGGTGCTGGACTTCGGCCTGGTCAAGTCCATGGACAACCAGTCCCAGGTCACGCGCGCCGGGAACATCCTGGGATCGCCCGCCTACATGTCGCCCGAGCAGGTGCTGGGGCTGCACGTCGGCCCGCCCGCCGACATCTACGCGGTGGGGGTCATCCTGTACGCCTGCCTGACGAGGACCCTGCCCTTCAAGCGCGACCACCCCATGGCCGTGCTCAACGCACACGCACACGCCGCGCCGCCCAGCTTCGCGGCGGCGGCCCCCGGCACCGACCTGCCGGGCCACATCGAGTGGATCGTGATGCGCTGCCTGGAGAAGGACCCCGCGCAGCGCTTTGCGAGCATGAACGAGCTGGATCGCGCCCTGCGTCTGTGTCAGCTCGAGCTGAACGGCAACCTGGCGGACTTCGCGTGGCGGCTGGACGAGGGGCGCCTGACCCTGCCCGAGGGGATGCAGGACAGCGGCAGCCTGTCTCGGACCACCGCCCCGACGCTCGCGACGGTCACGGATCAGCCCAGCAGCCCGACGCTGAACCTGAAGCAGCAGGAGAGCCTGGGGAGCAGGCCGGCCGCGGAGTCGACCTGGTCCCAGACCCAGCCCGGCGAGCCGCCCGCTGGCCGACCCCTGCGCGACTTCGTGATCGCAGCCGTCCTGGTCATGCTGCTCTCGGTCATCGGCGCGATCGCGCTGGGGGCTGCGGGCTGGTTCGTCCTGCAACCCCAGGGCTCGCCGAAGGTGATCGCGGAGCCCCAGGTGCTCCCCAAGGTCGAGCCTGATGCCCTGCAGGTCGCGGAGCCCCTGGAGGAACCCGAGCCAGAGCCCGCGGAGGAGCCCCAGGAGCATGCCGAGTTGGCGCCCGAGCCCGCCCCCGACCGCGCCGCGAGCTCTCGTCCCAAGCCCAGGGCTCGCCCCAGAGCTGTCCCAGCCGAGCCCGAGCCGGCGGAGGCGCCCCCGAGCACCGCGGACGAGCTGCCCAGCTTCGGTGAGCTGGTGACCACCCAACACGCCGAGCCGGTCGATCCCGCCGAGCCCCCACCCGAAGACGACTGGGGTAGCGTCAAGGCCGACAAGGACCTCAAAGACCCCTGGGCCAAGAAGACAGATTGATCGCGCTCCTGACCCTGCTGCTGACTCAACCCGTGCTCGCCCAGGACTCCGACGCGCGAGCGCGCGAGCTCTACGAGAACGGGGCCATCCTGTACGAGGAGGGTCGCTACGAGGACGCCATCGCGGCCTGGGAGGAGGCCTACGACCTGTCCCAGCGACCCGCCCTGCTCTACAACATCGCCAACGCCTACGAGCGCATCGGCGACTACGAAGCGGCGCTGGACGCGCTCGGGCTCTACCGCGCATACGCGCCCGCCGCCGAGCGCGAGTCCCTGGACCGGCGGCTGCGGTCCATCGAGAGCCGAATGCGCGAGGCCGGCCCCTCCAGCTCGACCACCCGTCCCGAGCGGGAGCCCTCCGGCATCGAGCTCGCACCCGTCGGCCTGGTGGCGCTGGGCGTCGGCGGGCTGGGCGTCGGCGTCGCCTTCGGCGCGCGATCCGCCTCGGCCAAGGCCGATCTGGCCGAGGTCTGCGTCGACGGCGCCTGCCCGGTCGAGGCCCAGGAGCTGCTGACCCAGAACCGGAGAAGCGCGCTGATCGCCGACATCTGCTTTGCGACGGGCACCCTGGCCGCCGCCGGCGGGACCGCCCTGTGGCTGGTCGACGATCGCGCCTCGATCCGCCCCCTCCCGGGCGGACTGTTGTTGGAGGCCTCGTGGTGATCCTGTCGCTGCTGGGCTGCTCGCTGACGACCTACGACCAGATCCCCTGCGAGAGCCACGGGACCTGCCGAGAGGCATTCGGCCTGAACTGGACCTGCGGAGACGAGGGCCTCTGCTCGGAGCGGGACCCGCACACGCGCTGCACCTCGACCTGGCCCGACGACCTGTGGATCCGGCCCGAGGACTACCGCGACCGCGTCCTGCTGGCCTCGATGTTCGACCACACCACGGACACGCCCGAGGTCTACGCCGTGCGCCTGCCGGTGATCCAGCTTGAGGACCAGGGCGGCCTGGACGGCACAGACTTCGCCGTCATCGAGTGCACCTACGAAGAGACCACCAGCCTGGACGGCCTGGACGGCGCCAGCGCGGCTGCCGAGGTCAGCTCCTACCTGGTCGACGAGCTGGGCGTGAAGGCCATCATCGGCCCCAAGACCAGCGGGCAGACCACCGTGGTCTACGAGACCGTCGGCGACCGAGACATGGTGGTCATCTCGCCCTCGGCCACGAGCCCGGCGCTGACCACCATCGACGGCGCCGTGAAGACGGACCAGGACCCCGGCAACCTGTGGCGGACCGCGCCCCCGGACTCGCTCCAGGGTCTGGCCGTGGCCCGGGAGCTGGACGCGCGCGGCACCGGGAAGGTGGTCGTCGTCTACCAGACCGGTCCCTACGGAGAGGGCCTGAAGGAGGTCTTCCTCGAGTCGTATCAGGGCGTCGCCAGCGAGCAGGAGTACCTGTCCGCCAGCGACGTGCCCGACATCGCGACCGCGCTGCCCTCGGAGCACCCCGACGTGGACACGGTGTTCTTCATCAGCTCCGAGGTGGCCGAGATCGCCGAGTTCCTGAACGCCGCGGCCGAGGGAAACAACCTGCAGCGATGGCGGAACATCCAGATCTTCCTCGCGGACGGCGCCGCCCAGGCCTACGTGCTCGACAACACGGAGAACGAGCTCTACGGCAACATCCTGGGCAGCCGGCCCTCGGTCACCCAGGGCCTGGTCTACGACGGCTTCGCGGCCAGCTACGCCGCCACCTTCCCCGGCCGTGACTCCACCGACGCCGTCTACACCAGCTACGCCTTCGACGCGACCTGGCTGGCCATCTACGGCGCCACCTGGTCCCACTTCAACGAAGGCGAGATCAGCGGCCTGGGCATCGCCCGTGGCCTGCGCAAGGTGTCCTCGGGCGAGGAGCTGGAGATCCGGCCGACCAACTGGAACCCGGTCAAGGCGCAGTTCAAGGCCGGCAATGGAATCGACGTGCTGGGCGCCTCGGGTGAGCTGGACTTCGACCCGGTCACCGAAGAGACCACCGCCCCCATCGAGATCTGGCGGATCGACCAGGGGGGTACCCGGTTCGAGGTCTGCCGCACCTGGTGCTGGGACGAGGGCGAGGCCTACGACTGCCAGGTACAGGACGTGAGCTGCGAGTAGGACGGGGATCTGGGCGAAGCGGTTCGGCACCCCCACAACGTGCTCGGTCGACGGACCATTTTCTGACCTCCCCCCCTCCAGCTCTTGTCGCCGCGCCAGTCGGCCTGGATACAGGGTCGCCATGATCATCGTGCGCTGGGACCGCGGGACGCTGCTGCTGGAAGGCATGGACCGCGCGTCCATGCCCGCCGGCTTCGTCTGGGACGACCGGGTGCACCAACCTCGCGGGGATGGCTCGCTCTACTACCAGACCGTGCTCGGCCTGCACCGCTCGGGCGCGCCCTACCAGGATCTGGCCAAGGGCTGGGACAAGCTGCCGCTGACCCACACCACGGACAAGCACCCGCGCGACTACCAGGCGGAGGCGGTGCAGGCCTGGAAGACCGCCGGACGACGCGGCGTGGTCAGCCTGCCCACCGGCTCGGGCAAGAGCTTCGTGGCGGAGCTCTGCATCGTCGACACGTCCCGGCCCGCTCTCGTGATCGCGCCGACGATCGACCTGGTCAACCAGTGGCACGGCAACCTCTCGCGGGCCCTGGACACCCCCATCGGCGCCCTCGGCGGCGGACAGCACGACCTCCAGCCCGTGACGGTCTCCACATACGACAGCGCCTACCTGCACATGGAGCGCTACGGCGACCGCTTCGGCCTGGTGATCTTCGACGAGGTGCACCACCTCCCCGCCGACGCCTACGCCCAGATCGCCGAGATGATGCTGGCGCCCTATCGCCTGGGTCTGTCGGCGACTGTCGAGCGCAACGACGGCATGCACCTGCGCCTGGACCACCTCGTCGGGCCCATCGTCTACGAGAAGGGCATCAAGGAGCTCAGCGGGCACGTCCTGTCCGACTACGAGGTCGTGCGCATCCCAATCGATCTCAGCGCCGAGGACGCCCTGGCCTACGACGAGGCGATCGCCCGCTACCGCGGCTTCGTCGCATACAAGGGCATCCGCCTGGGCGGCCCCAACGGCTGGCAGAACTTCCTGCGCGAGGCGTCCCGCTGCAAGCAGGGCCGAGCCGCGCTCAAGGCCCACCGGGACAGCCGCCGCATCATGCACGCCACCCCCGCCAAGCTGAACGTGCTCGAGCAGCTGATCGAGCGCCACAAGGGCCAACGCACCATCATCTTCACGAACGACAACGCCACGGTCTACAACATCAGCCGCGACTTCCTCGTGCCCTGCATCACCCACCGCACCCCGGCCGAGGAGCGGCGCACGGTCCTGGCCGGCTTCGCCTCGGGGCGCTTCCCTGTCCTGGCCACCAGCCGCGTCCTGAACGAGGGCGTGGACATCCCCGAGGCCCAGGTGGGGGTGGTGCTCTCGGGCACCAGCACCGTCCGCGAGCACGTGCAGCGCCTCGGACGCATCCTTCGCCCGCAGGAGGGCAAGCAGGCCGTGCTCTACGAGCTCGTCACGGCCGGAACCAGCGAGGAGCGCCACTCCGAGCGCAGGAACGAGCACGATGCTTACCGGTGACCTGGTGCGCGTGCGCAACAGCCAGGGGCAGCTCAAGCCGGGCTTCCTCAAGCACGACGAGAAGACCCTCGATCGGGCTCAAGAGCTGATCGACCTGTTCGCGGACGGGCTGGGGGAGGGCGCGACGCGCCAGGAGCTGGAGCAGGCCGTCGACGGCATGATCGGAGACGCCGTCGACGTGAAGGTCGTGCGCGGCCTGGCCAAGGTCCTGAGCGACCGGGCGGAGTTCGTGACCGAGTCGCCGATCCCGCCCGCGGAGCTGCGCGAGCGCCTGTTCTCAGCCGCCGCCGACCGTCCCTCGCGAGCGCGCGCCCAGCAGGTCTACCTGGCGCTGGCCGAGGAGCTCGGGTCCAGCCCCGAGGACTTGCGGCGCCTGCTGTTCGCCGACCGAAAGGAGGAGCAACAGATCTGCGCGCTGAAAGTGCCCTCGGCCCAGTGGCTGCTGCACCGCTACGACGTCGCGCTGGTCCAGGCGGTCCTGCTCAAGACGGTGGAGCTGCGGGTCCAGCTCCACGACGCCAGCCCCGAGCGGCTTCGCCAGCTCTTCCGCCATGTGCGCTTCCACGGCCTGATGTACCGGGTCCGGGCCCTGCCCAAGGGCGGTCACGAGCTGGTCCTCGACGGGCCGGCCTCGCTCCTGCGTCTGTCCACCCGCTACGGCATGGCGCTGGCCAACTGGTTCCCCAGCCTGCTGCTCCAGCCCGGCTCCTGGACGCTGACGGCGACAGCCCGGTGGACCAAGCGGCGCCTCGAGCGCAAGCTCGAGCTCTCCCACGACCAGGGGCTGGTCAGCCACTACAAGGACACCGGCGCCTACCGGACGCGGACCGAGGACTGGTTCGTCGAGCGCTTCGAGAAGCTCGACAGCGACTGGAAGATCGTCCAGCCCCAGGTGCTCGATCTGGGAGGTCGAGGCGTGATCTGCCCCAGCTTCAGCTTCCGGCACGCGGACGGGCGGACCGGGCACCTCGAGATCGTGGGGTTCTGGCGCAAGGCCTGGCTCCAGGGCCAGCTCGAGCTGCTGGAGAAGCACGGCCCAGGCAACCTGGTGCTGGCTGTGAGCACCAAGCTCGAGGGCTCCAAAGACGGCCTCGGGCGCTTCGCCGGATCGGTGGTCACGTTCAAGGAGGTCGTGCCTCCCAAGGACGTGCTGGCGGGGCTCGAGGGCGCATGAGCCTGGTGACCCTGTGGCTGGCTTGCGCTCCCATGCGGCGCAGCTGGGACTTCTCGGCCAACGACCTCGACAGCCCCGTGGTCGAGCTCCACCTCGTCCGCGCCAAGGTGAAGCAGAAGGACGCTGTGATCGAGGTGCGGGTCCGCAACCCCAGCGACGAGCGGCTGAAGCTGCGCCTGGCCGCTGGCCAGCTCAGCGCCCCGGACGGGCACGGCTGGCCGGCGTTGTCCTCCACCTCGGGCCCAGGTCGGACCCTGGCGATCCTGGGCGTGCAGCCCCGCCGTCAGGAGCTCGTCCTGCCCCCGAAGAGCAGCGACACCTTCCAGATCCGCGTGCATCAGTACGGCCTGGACCTGCGCCGATACGCCCAGCTCGAGCTCAGCCTGCGCCTGACCGCCGGCGATCAGCTGCTCGAGCCGGTGTTGGTCCTGAGCGCGCCCGACGACGCGCCCCGAGGCCAGCACATCTGATGCTGATGCTGGCGCTCGGCTGCGCGATGAACCTGGCCGAGATGCGCTCGGCTCGCGTGCTCGAGGGCGGCGAGTGGCAGCTCACACAGGTCAACAGCGTCGTCGTGCCCAGCGCCGCGGTGGCGCGGTCCATCGATCCGGCCCGGGAGCTCCTGGGCGAGCTGGGCGAAGACGACGAGCTGAGCGCCCAAGAGCGGGAGGTCGTGCTCGGCGGCCTGACCGCGGTGGCGCTGTCCAGTCCGGGCTACGGCACCTACCTCGACGCGGCGGTGGGGCTGGGCCACGGCTTCGATCTCTCGGCCCGCGTCGGCAACGGCAGCTACAGCGTGCAGGCCAGGCGATCGCTGCTGCCGCCTCGCAAGCACCCCTGGCACCTCAGCGCCGGGCTGCGCGTCGGCTACTCCTCGGGAGGGGCCTGGCTGGGGGTCCTGGACCTGGCCAACACGGCCCTGTCCGTGTCCTCGCTCCGGCGCCTGGATCTCAGCGCGCACGCGGCCGCCGGCCGGGACTTCGGCGAGTGGGGCAAGCTCTGGTGGGGCCCGAGGCTCCAGGCTTCGCCCTACCGGATGCAGCTGGACGCCTCGCGCATCGGCCTGGACCCACAGACCAGCACGGGCACCCTGGGTTGGGCCGGCGGCTTCGTGGGCGGCGGCATCGGCTGGCGCTGGGTGCACTTCTGCGGAGAGCTGACCGTGCTCGGGGCCTGGGGCCGGACCCAGGCCTACGGCAGCGAGTACAGCGTGAGCGGCGTGGTCCTGGCGCCGCACTGGGGGGTCCAGGTCACGTTGTGAGCGCGCCCGCCGCCGGGAAGATCGACCAGCGGTCCCCGTCAAGGCTGATCGCGACGCCCCCTGCCCCGCGCGCCTCGAGCACCATGCGCGTCGGCACCTCACCGTTGAGCGCCCGGCCCAGCGCCTCGACCCAGTTGCTGGCCTCGATCTCCAGGGTCCTGTCCCCGCCATGGATCCTCCACGTCGTGAGGCCAGTCTGCGGATAGGTCATGAGAGAGGGTCCTTGGTTGGGGCTCGTCCTGAGCACACGCTTGTGAACCGCGCGAGGCGATCGATGGCAACCA
>CALGIB010000128.1 GCA_937915955.1 uncultured Pseudomonadota bacterium | reverse complement strand
CTCGGACTACAATCGGCGGCCCATGAAGACCTGCCCCAAGTGCGGAAAGTCCTACCCGGCCTCGGTCGCCTTCTGCTTCCGGGACGGTATGCCCCTGGTGGATGCCGAGCCCGAAGCCGAGGCCCCGGTCGAGCCGGGCCCGCCCGAGCCCGAGCCCGAGCCCGAGCCTGAGCCCGAGAGCTCCGAGGACGTCACGGACGCCCCCTCGATCACCCGCAGCCCCGGGCTGTTCGCGGCACCCGATCTGCTCGCTGGGCCGACCCCGACCCAGGACGAGCTCGCCGAGACGCCCGAGGTCCAGGTCCGCGACGGGCTCCGCTTGCGCGGGATGGTCCTGGGGGCCGCCGAGGGCGCCGGCAACAGCTCCTTGCTCTTCGAACTCCCCGAGCAGCCGGGCAGCGTGCTGCGCGTGCTCCGGCCGGAGCTTCAGGACCAGTCCGCGGTCCGCGAGGCCTGGGCCGAGCGCTGGCGCGGGCGCGGCGCCTCGGTCGGCGAGGGCAAGGGCCTGGTCTTCGCCGTGGTCCCGCGGGTGGACGGGGTGGACCTGGCGGTCCTGCTTCGTCGGCTCCGCTCCAAGGGAACACTGCCCGTCGACCTGGGCCGGGACCTGGCTCGTCGGCTGGCCCACAGCCTGGTGGAGCACCACCAGCGCTTCGGGCTGCACGGTCGTCTCAGCCCGGCGAAGGTGCTGCTCGGCCTCGAAGGCCAGGTCGCGCTGCTGCCGGGCCCCGGCAGCGCCGCGGTCTTGCCCGCGCCCTCCCAGGACAACAACGATCGCTACGCCTTCTTCGCGCCCGAACAGGTCCAGGGCGACGCGGTGGACGAGCGGGCCGACGTCTACGCGCTGTGCCTCATCCTCTGGGCGCTGACCACGGGTCGCAACCCACGCCACAAGCCCCAGATCGCCAAGACGCTGGCGGCCGTGGCCAAGCCTCCGCCTCGCCTCCCCAAGAGCGGTGACGCCGAGCTGCTGGCGATCCTGCGCGAGGGGTTGGCCGTCTGGCCGGCGGACCGTCCTCAGAGCGCCCACGCTCTGGCCGAGCGTCTGGACGCTCTCGACGGCGAGGTCAGCGCCCAGGAGTGGCACGACGCGGTCGAGGCGCGGCTCCCTCAGGCCAGCCTCATGCGCCGCTCGTCGCTGCACGGTCGCGTCGCGTCGCGCTCGCTTCCCGAGCTGCTGGCACGACTCGAGGCGCCCGGTGACGAGGAGGCGCCGCCGCTGCTCGGGCCGCCGCGGACCGAACCCGAGCTGACCTCGGGGCTGCCGGTGCTGCCGCCGGTGATGTCCGTGGACGGCCTGGACGCGCCGCCCATCGAGCCGCCGGCGGCCGAGGCCTCCGACGAGGCCACCTCGCCGGATCGGGGCCCCGAGCCCATCGATTCGCCGCTGGTGGCCAAGGACCCGGTCTTGGATGAGGACGCCGGCGACGACATCAGCGGTTTCTTCCAGGCCGAGCCCTCAGCCTCGGCGGACGAGGAGGAGGTGCAGCCCGTCGGCCGAAACAACGGCCTGCTCTTCGGGATGGCCTTGGCTGCCCTGCTGATGCTGGCCGGGGGTGCCTTCCTGCTGTGGAAGAGCATGGGCGCCGAGTCCGCACCCCCAGAGCCCCTCGTGGAGCCGCCCGCCGTCGTCGCGCCGGCCCCCGAGGTTCCGCCCGCCAAACTGGTGGAGCCTGCGCCGGTGGTCCAGGAGCCCGCGCCCGTGGTCGAGGCGCCGGAGCCCGCGCCGGAGCCTGCTCCGGTCGTGAAGCCGAAGCCCGAGGCCAAGCCCGTCGAGCCGTTGGTGGAGCGCGATCCGAACCGGAAGCGGGCCAATCAGGGTGGCGAGAAGAAGGGCGGCGCTGGCAAGAAGGGCGGCGGCAAGAAGGGTGGCAACACGGGCGCGACGCCCAACGAGGACGCCGCGGCCAAGGACGCACCGGCCGAGGACCCCTGGGGCGAGGCAGGCGGCTCGACCGGCGGCAAGAAGGTCAACTCGGGCGGCGCGCCCGAGAAGAAGACCAAGGCGCCGCCCGAGCCCGAGCCCGAGCCGGCGCCGGCGCCGACTGAGGACAACCCCTGGGGAGAGATCGAGTAGCCGCACCCTCAGCTCTGCTCGGGCTCCTCGCGGGGCACGAAGCCCAGGTACTCCGTGCGCCCGTGCAGCCCGCGAACCCGGTTCAGGCCGGCCCTGGCGAAGGCGTACAGGCGGAAGAAGAGCTCGACCCGTCGGCGCTGGGGTGCTGTGATGGGGCGCTGACCCGCGACGAGCTTGTCGTCGGGCGAGCCCGCGTCCCAGAATCGCACCACGCCCAGCACGGGCAGATCCACGCGGGTGCCCACCGGAAGGCGCGGCCCCAGGACGACGACGTCCGCGGGATCCCCGTCCAGGCCGGGCAGGTCCGGAGCGCAGCCATAGTTGAAGGGGCAGGGCAGCGGCGAGACGTAGTCGATGCGGCCTGGGCCGAGCAGCCCGGTCAGCCGACCCGGTCCGCTCTCGGCGTGCAGCTCCCGCTTCACGAAGCCGCCCTTGGGGACCTCGATGAGGGCATGTACGCGCTGGGGCAGCTCGCGAGTCAGGCTCGACACCGGGCCTCCGTCCTGGGGCGCGGCTATGCTGGGGGCCTCGGAGGCGCCATGTCGAGCTTGATGCTCCTGTCCTTGCTGGCCTGCAAGGGCGACACCTACTTCACGCAGACCACCCCGGACATCTCGGAGGTCGACGGCGTCGGCCAGCTCGAGCTGGACGCCACGGAGCTGGTCTGGACCGAGCTCACGCCCGGCGGCGCCAACGGGCAGATCCTGCACATCACCTCGACCGGAGAGCAGAACCTTGTCGTGTACCAGGCGCGGCTGACCGCCAGCGCGAACGGCCAGTTCTACATGGAGGTCCTCGAGGACAAGATCGTCGGCCCCGGTGTGGTGCTGGAGGTCCCGATCGTCGCGAACCTGAACAAGGAAAAGGAGATCGAGGGCACGCTCCAGATCAAGACCAACGCCGAGGAGTACCTGGACTTCGAGATCCCCCTGTACGCCTACCCCGTGGGCTACGAGCCGCCGGACACGGGCGGCGAGGACACCGGTCCCGCGGACACCGGTCCCGCGGACACGGGCGGCGAGGACAGCGGCGCCTGATGGAGCTCGGCTGCCTGGGCCGCTGGACGGCCGAGGAGCTGGGGCTGCCTCGGCCAGCCACGGTCCGCTGCCTGCTCTCGCTCAGCAGCGGTGAGCTCGCGCTGGGCAGCGACTACGGCATGGTGCTGCTGCGGCAGGGCCACTTCCTGCCCTTCCCCTTCCCGGCGGGGGCGCGTCGGGAGATGCGCCGGGTCGAGTCCCTGGCCGAGCACGAGGGGGTGCTGCACGTCGCGACCGCTCGAGGGAGCTTCGCCTGGCCCTTCCAGGGCGAAGCCGCCGGACGGGGCCTGCCGCGGGACGGGCAGGACGGCTTCGACGATCTGCGCGCCCTGCACGCGGCTCCCTGGGGGCTGCTCCGAGGCTGGCGGACCCACCTCGAGGGGGCCGAGGGGCCGCCCGAGTGCATCGCCTTCGCGAGCCTGGGCTCGAGGGTCTTCGCGGGCACTCTGGACGGACGGGTGGTCGAGCTCTTTTACCGAGGCCCGAGCCTCGAGCTCGGGCGCTTCGAGCGCGAGGGGCGGGGTCGACCTGTGCGCTACCTGGCTGGCCAGCACGAGCAGCTCTGGGCGGCCTGCGACGGCCAGCACCTGCGCTGGGACGGGGCGACCTGGCGTCGGGACGAGCGCGCCGGCGGGGCTGTAGAGCCCTATGGCTATGCGGTGGAGCCGGGTCGGCTATGGGCCTTGGCTCGGGGCGGGCTCTGGCTCAGTGATGGCGGCTGGCTCGAGCCCGTCGTCGTCGACCTGATCCGCCCCTGGGCCTTGGTCGTCCACGGCGGGGACCTGTTCGTCGGCTGCAAGGGCGGCCTTGTCCGGCTTCGTGCGGGCTGAGCCCCTGCTCGTCGACTCGGTCTTAGGCACGTAGATCCAGGCGGGCCGCGTGCGCCACCCCGTGCGCGTCATGAAGGTCTTGCTGCCCTTCAGGTTCACCCGGGTCTCGCGCACGTAGTGCTTGTCCATGCCGTGCTTCATCGTGCGGCTGGGCATGAGCAGGTAGTCCCACTTGTGATCGGCCAGGGCCTGGTCGAAGAGCAGGGACTCCTCGTACATCGGGCCGTCCTTGTGGTTGATGTCCCAGAGGGAGATCAGCGGTGTGCTGGGCTGCTTGCCCGCCATCACCGGGTACCAGGGGAAGTGGGGCGCGTAGACCGTGCCGTCCAGCTCTCGGAGCTGCTCGACCACCTGGTCGCCGGCGGCTCGATCCTCGTCCGTCGGCAGCATGTCGCTGTCGTCCCACCGGCCGTACCAGAGCTGCCAGCTGGTCAGGGCCACCACCCCCGCCAGGAACAGCGGGTGCTTGAACCAGCGGGTCAGCGCGGCCAGCATCGCGGCTCCGCAGACCGCCAGGGTCCAGTGGCCGGGCATCAGGACGTTCACGTAGCCGCCGTGGTGGGCTCGCATCAGGATGCTGAGCCCGATGGCCATCGCCAGGACCATGCCCCAGTACACGCCGCCTTCGGAGAAGCGCCGCTTCACCAGGGCGTAGAGCCCCACCAGGAGCGCGCCGCCGCTGGTGAAGGCCAGACAGAGCGCCAGCTCCTTCTCGCTCACGGGCCAGGCCCGCTGGGCGTTGAGCGGGTGCCGGCCCGGCACCTCGAGCAGGTAGGTGAGGAAGTAGCCGTCCGTCACGATCTGGATGGCGACGGTGGCCGTCAGGGCTGGGACCACGCTGGCCGCCGCGAACTCGAGCCCTCGCCTCCAGCCGCGTGTCTTGACCAGCCAACCCAGCATGACCACGCCCCAGGCGGCGTAGTTATGCTTGGCCAGGAAGGCCAGGAACAGCAGCAACCCGCTGGCGATGACCGCTCTGCGGGTGCCGACCCGGCACAGGGCGAAGGACCAGCTGGCGAGACCGATGGCCAGGGCGTCGTTGCGGACCAGGTCGTAGAAGGTGCCGGAGTCGTCGTAGCAGCTGAGCCACAGCCCGCCGGCGGCCAGCGCGAGGCCCCAGTGGGCGCCCTCGCGGCGGACCGCGAAGATCGCCGCGGCCATGGCCGCCAGCGTCCCCGACGCGGAGAGCCAGCGCGCCACTTCGTAGCTGGGCTCGCCCAGGAGGCTGAGCAGCCAGGGGTAGAGGGGCGGGTAGATGTAGGGTACCCAGGCGGCGTCGGGCGGCGTGTAGAGGCCCAGGCCCTGACGCAGCCTCCAGGCGTGGGCGAGCATCCCGCCCTCCATCCACTCGATGTCGTAGGGGTAGGAGGCGCGCGCCGAGGCGTCGTACAGGAAGAGCCCCAGCATGCCCAGCACGAGCGCCACCAGCGGCAGCTGGAGGGCGAGGGGGAGCCAGCGCCTCACGGGCTGTACTCGTTGAAGCTGTCCCTGCGGAGGAAGCCCACAAGCTGCATGCCCGAGACGCGTGCCAGATCCACCGCCAGGCTGGTAGGGGCCCCCACCGCCGCGAGGACCGGGATCCGGGCGACCAGGGCCTTCTGCACGATCTCGAAGCCGATGCGCCCGCTGACCAGGAGCACGCGGTCGTCCACCGGGACGCGGTCCTGCAGCAGGCGCCAGCCCAGCACCTTGTCCACCGCGTTGTGCCGCCCGACATCCTCGCGCAGGACCTCGAGGCCGCCGTCGAAGTCGAAGAGCGCGGCAGCGTGCACGCCTCCGGTGGCGTGGAAGGCGGCCTGCGCCGGCAGCATGCGCGGGGGGAGCGACAGCAGGAGTTCGGGCGAGGCCCGGCGAGGGGTCGTCAGCGGCGGCAGGTCCCGCAGCACGTTCTCGAGCGTGGCCTTGCCGCAGACGCCGCAGGAGGAGGAGGCGAAGACGCTGCGCTGGGCGCTCGCGAAGCGGGCCTCGTCCAGGCTGACCCCCGGGGCCAGCAGCGCGTCCAGGGTGTTGTCCTGGGGATCCTGGGGGCTGCGCACCTTGCGCATCGCGGACAGGTCGTCCGCGCCGTCGATGACGCCCTCGGCGTAGAGGAAGCCAGCCGCCAGCTCCCGATCGTGGCCTGGGCTGCGCATCGTCACCGAGAGCGGTCGCCCCTCGACTCGGATCTCCAGCGGCTCCTCGGTCACCACGAGGTCGTCCTGGCGCAGGCCGGCGGGGTGGCGCAGGACCTGGATGCGGCGCGTGTCGTCCACGGCGGCCTGCTATCCCGTGGTTGGACGGTGGCAAGAGGGGGCGGACAGAATTTGTCCGCCCCGTTGCACGGGTGTTCAGCATGTACTATGGCTGGGTGGGCCGCCCCCTCCCGTACCCACGGGAACTCCTATGGACACACGCACACTCCTCGCCGAGCGCTTCGGCTTCGACGACTTCCGGCCTGGCCAGGAAGAGATCGTCCGACACCTCGTCGACGGCGACGACGCCCTCGTGGTCATGCCGACCGGGGCGGGCAAGTCGCTCTGCTACCAGGTGCCCGCGCTGGTGCGTGGCGGCACCACCATCGTGGTCTCTCCGCTGATCGCGCTGATGAAGGACCAGGTCGACGGCCTGGTCGCCAAGGGCGTGCGCGCGACCTTCATCAACTCCAGCCTCTCGGTCTCGGACCGGAACGAGCGCCTCAGGCTGCTCGACCAGGGCCACTGGGAGCTCCTCTACGTCGCGCCCGAGCGCTTCTCGCCGGCCTTCATCCGGCGCCTCCAGGCCTGCGACGTCCGCATGTTGGCCATCGACGAGGCGCACTGTCTCTCCCAGTGGGGGCACGACTTCAGGCCGGACTACCTTCGCCTGGGCAAGGTCCGCGAGGCCTTGGGGTCCCCGGTCACCGTCGCGCTGACGGCCACCGCCACACCCAGGGTCCAGGACGACATCCTCGACACGCTGGGGCTGCCTCGGGCCCGCCGCTTCGTGCGGGGCTTCGACCGCGACAACCTGCTGATGGAGGTCATCCAGGTCGGCGGACCGCGCGAGAAGGCCGCGATGCTGCCGGACCTGGTCCGGGGCTCGACCGCCCTGATCTACTGCGCCACGCGCAAGAACGTGGAGCGGGCGACGCGCGCCCTTCGCGAGGGGGGGGTCGAAGCGGACATGTACCACGCCGGCCTCGAGCCGAAGCAGCGCAGCTCCGTGCAGGACGCCTTCATGTCCGGTCGGGCGCGGGTGGTCGTGGCCACCAACGCCTTCGGCATGGGCGTGGACAAGGACGACGTACGGGTCATCGTGCACTGGGACATCCCCGGCACGGTCGAGGCCTACTACCAGGAGATCGGCCGCGCGGGTCGAGACGGGCTGCCCAGCCGGGTGGTGCTGCTCTTCAGCGAGGCGGACCGCCGCACCCAGGAGTTCTTCATCAAGCTGGGGCATCCCCCGGCGGCCTACGTCCAGGCCGTGTACGGGCGCATCGCCGCCGAGCGGACCAACCCGGTGTTCATCCGGCGCGAGGAGCTGGGCGAGGTCCTGCCCGAGGACGCCGGCGGCGAGCGCACCGCGAGCTCCTGCATCTACGTGCTCCAGCGCGAGGGCTGGCTGCGCCGCATCCACCCCGCGGATCGACCCGGTCGGGTCCTGCTCCGCACCGACGCCCCCCCGGCCGAGGCCCGGGGACTTCGCGGACAGGTCCTGGAGCTGGTTCGGGAGCGGGTTGCCGAGGGCGAGGCCCTGGTCGTCAAGCCAGACCAGCTCGCCGCCTCGCTCGAGGTCGACCGGGCCCAGCTGACCGCCGCCCTGCGGGGGCTCGAGGAGCGCGGTTACCTGAGCTGGCGGCCCGCCGAGCGCATCGGCGGCGTCGAGCTCCTTCGTCCAGGCCAGCCCCTGCAGCTGGACGAGGCGCGGCTGCTCGAGCGTCGCAAGAACGAGTACGACAAGCTCGATCGGATGCTGGACTACCCCCGGGCGGCCTGCCGACGGCGCTTCCTGCTCCTGTACTTCGGCCAGACACCTCCCTTCGAGCGCTGCGGCAACTGCGACGGCTGCCGCATGGGCGAGCCCTTGCCCCTGGGGCCGCGCGAGCTCGACGCCGAGGAGGAGATCGTGGTCCGCAAGGTCCTGGCCTGCCTCGCTCGCATGGAGCAGTCTCGCCCGGACCAGGGCTTCTCGGGTGGGCTGGTCGCCAAGGTCCTCAGCGGCGACACCGGGCGGGCGGTGCTGGCGTTCAAGTTCGACCGCCTGTCGACCTGGGGCCTGCTGAAGGAGCTCCCGGTGGCGGACATAGAGAGCCTGCTCAAGGAGCTGGCCCGGGTGGACTGCATCGCGCGCGAGCACGTGAGCCGACAGATCGGCGGCCGGGAGACCAGCTACGCCGAGCTGCGCATCAGCGAGCGGGGCCGCCGCGTGATGACGCAGAAGGAGCCTGGCTTTGCGATGACCTGGCCCAAGGTGCAGGTCCGGACCCGCCCTCGCCCACCTCCGCGCCAGCCCGGGCAGACCCAGGTGGCCACGGATCTCCTGGTCTACCTGCGCGAGATCCGTCGCAAGCTGGCCGAGGAGGCCGAACTCCCAGCCTACGTCGTCGCCAGCAACAAGACCCTGGAGGAGATGGCCTCGCTGCGGCCTACGACGCGCAAGGGCCTGCTGGCCTGTCACGGCATGGGGCCCGTCCGCTTCCAGCGCTACGGCAGCAACTTCATCGACGCGATCCGGAGCTGGCAGGGCACCTGAGCGCCGCGGGCCTGCGTGCTACCGTCCGACGGTGCTGCTGACCTTTCTGTGCGGAAGCGCCTGGGCCCAGGAGGGCAGCCAAGACTCCTCGGAGTCGGCCGAGCTCCAGGCCGTCGAGCCCCTCCAGCAGCAGGCCCCGGTCGAGCTGGTCCCGCCCGCGTTGCTGGAGCTGCCGAAGCTGCCCTGGCCGGAGGGCGAGGCCCCCCGACAGGTCACGGTCGAGCTGCTGCTGCTCATCGACGAGGCGGGCGAGATCGAGCAGATCGCGCTGCTCTCGGGGCCCGAGCCCTTCGCGGGCGTCGCGCTCGAGACGGCGTCCAGGATCCGCTTCGCGCCCGCGCTCGAGGCCGGCGAGCCGGTCGCCGTCGAGCTGCCCTTCACCTGGTCCTTCGATCCACCTCCGGAGAACGTGGTCGGGCGCCTGCGGGTCGCGGGCAGCCGGGAGACTGCCCCCAGGGTCACCGTGCTCCTGGACGGACTCGCCGCCGAGACCGACCAGGACGGCCGCTTCTCCTACCGTGGGATCGGCCCGGGCACGCACACCGTCGAGATCGCGGACCCCAGCCTCCGACTGAAGCCGGTGGAGTTCGAGGTTCAGGCCGATGGGCAGGTCGAGCTCGATCTCCTCGCGCGGAGAGAGGGCCACGACGACGAAGCGATCGGCGTCTACCAGCGCGGTCAGAGCCAGGTGCTCAGCCGCAGCCTGAGCGCCGAGGAGCTGCGCAGCACGCCCGGGACGATGGGGGACCCGGTGCGGGCGGTGCAGAACCTGCCCGGGGTCGTGCGCACGCCCTTCGACGCGGGCTGGATGCTGGTCCGCGGCGGTGACCCCGAGGACACCGGGGTCTACATCGACGGCGTCCGGGTGCCGATCATCTACCACCTGGGGGGCTACACCTCGGTCCTGCACCCCTCGATGGTGGGCGGCGTCGAGTTCATGCCCGGGGGCTACGGTGTGCGCTACGGCCGATCCACGGCCGGGGCCGTCGACCTGATCAGCGCTCCGGTGCAGGGCGAGCGTCGGGTCGAGCTGGGGGCGGACGTGCTCCACGCGGGGATCTACACCCAGACTCCGCTGGGCGAGCGCAACGCGATCGCGCTGGCCGTGCGCCGCAGCTACCTGGACAAGATCCTGGGTGCGGTGCTCACGCCCGAGCAGGCGCGCATCGCGCCCCGCTTCTTCGACTGGCAGGCGCGTTGGGACAGCGAGCGCGCCGGCGTCTTCGTCCTGGGCTACCGCGACGCGATCGACGCCCCCACCGGCAACGACGATGAGACCGTCCGGATCGACATCATCTCCAACCGCGTGCACGGTCGCCTTGATCTGGACACGGCGGTGGGCGAGCTGCGACTGACGCCCGTGGTCTCCAGGGACCGGCGGGTCTTCGACTACTCCACCGAGTCCCAGGAGCTGCAGACCGACACCCTGGCCTTGCGCGCCGAGCGGCTGGATCGGGACGGCGCCGAGCTGGGGCTCGAGGCGGGGGTCGACGCGCAGCTGAGCAGCTTCTCGGTGCACGTCGACGACATCGACCGCCAGGGTCGCGTGGCCTCGGTCGACCCCTACGCCCAGGTCCGGATCGGCTCCCAGACACGCCTCGTGGCCGGGCTGCGCCTGGACAGCTTCTACGCCGAGGACCAGCTGCTGCGCCTGGCCCCCTCGCCCAGGGTCCAGGGGACCTGGCAGATCCTGCCTGGGGTGGCTGTGGTCGGGGACCTGGGCATCTCGCACCAGGCCCCGGCGCTCGAGGCGGTCATCGGGCTCCCCGAGGGGCGCTACCTGCGGCTCGAGGAGGCCCGGGGTGGCGGGCTCGGCGCGCGGCTCCGCTATCGACAGCTGGCCTTCGATCTGGACGGCTTCGTCCGCCAACTGGACCACGTGACGATGTGGGAGGACGACGGCAGCCTGGGGCAAGGGAGGGGGCTGGCCTACGGCGTCGAGTCCCTCGCCCGCTGGGAGCTCGGGCGGGCCGCTGGCTGGGTGGCCTACACCTGGAGCCGGGGCCTGCGGCAGGAGGAGGTCGGCGACCTGTTCGAGCCCTACCGCTACGACCAGCCGCACTACCTGGTCGTGGTGGGCAGCCTGGGGCTCCGACGGAACCTGACGCTGGCCGGGCGCTTTCGAGCGGGCTCTGGATACCCCCGCGACCCCGACGCGGACGCCGCCTACGACCTGCTCGCCACGGGCGCGACCGAGGTCCCGCTGGACACGCGCCTGCTGCGGATGGAGCCGTACTACGCCCTGGATCTGAAGCTCAGCAAGGAGGCCACGTTCCGGGCCTGGCAGCTCGAGTACTACCTGGACGTGCAGAACCTGACGAACCATCGCATGGCCGAGCCGCTCATCACCGGCGTCGACGACCGTCAGGTGGTCTACGCCTACGGGCTGCCGATCCTGCCCATCTTCGGCGTCAAGGGCGTGTTCTGGCCGGGCGCCGGGCTCAGCTCCGACTGAAGAGCTTCTTCAGGTTGTCGGCCGTCACACGGGTCTGCAGCAGGTCGCTCCAGCTGGGGCGGGAGCCGTCGTCGGGGAGGTCCTTGCCAGCCACGATCTCCCTGGTGAGCAGGGCCTTGAGCGTGCTCTTGGTCGGCGGTGAGCGCAGCGTGTCCAGGAACTCCTGGTCGTCCTCCTCGGTGGCCGGGTCCCCCCGCAGCTCCGGCGGAAGCGGCCGAGTGATCACCGGCTCGGGCCGCGCCTCGCCCAGCCCCTTGAGCTCGCTGCGTGTCTTCGCGTTGGCCAGCAGGTCGTTCCAGCTGCGGCGGCCCTGCAAGCTGCTGTCGTCGGGCTCCTTGCCGGCCTCGATGATGTCGACCTCGCGGGCGGCCTCCTTGAGGTGGGCCCAGATCATCGCCGAGACGTCACTGCCGTTGAGCTGAGCCGGTACGAAGCTGTCGATCTGGTAGTGCTCGGCGGCCTTCGCGCGGGCTCGGCTCGTGACCTTCTGACCCGTGGGGCGGCCGTAGACGGAGATCAGGCAGCCGTCACCGACCAGCTGGCGGAGCTCCGCGGCCACGGCCAGGCCATGGCTGGTCTTCTGCTGCAGGCTGACGGCCAGCATGGTGGGGATGCGGACCTGGATCAGGCGCTGGGCCCCGTCGATGCTCGCGGCGGCGAGCACGTCGACCTGCCCTCCGAGCTCCATTTGGATGCGCTTGACCCGCCCGAGGATGGGGTCTACGACGAGGACGCTTGGACGGATCATGGGTGCTCCGGAGCCGTTCCCCCAGTCCAGCCCTGGAGTCATACCAGAGGTGGAAGGACGGATCACCTCCGATCAGAGCGCCTCGAGAGAGACCCGCAGTCCTGGGGTCCGGGATCTCGCAGGAGCCGGTGATCTCCTGGCCCTCCACGCGATCGCAGCCGCTGTCAAGGAAGGGTCCGGCGTCCGTCGAGGCTCGGTCAATCCCGCTCGGGGGTGGGAACTCGATGTTCGAGCGCAGGTCCTGCCCAGGCGCGAGGTGACCGATGAAGGTGTTGGACCTGACGATGGAGCGAGGGCAGGTGGTGGCGCGTTTTCGCGAGACCGCGCGCGGGGTGCTCGAGGACGACGTGATGAGCTGGCCCCTGGAGGACTTGATCGAGGGTGGCATGGCCTTCGAGGACGACGACGGGCTGGTCGCGCTGGTGCTGGAGGTCGACTCCGAGCTGCGCCTGAAGGTCAGGGGCGGCGAGGTGGTGGCCCGCTTCGTCGCGAGCTGAGGTCAGGCGGGCTCGGCGATGACGACGTAGTCCCGCCCGAAGCGCAGCCCCTCGGGGCCTATGGCTGCCAGGCTGCCTTCGCGCAGGTCCTGGATGTGATCCCGCATCGCGGCCGCCAGGGCGCGGTCCTTGAAGTAGGGCAGCTTACGCACGCAGACGTCGAGCTGGCCGTTCACCCAGCGGCTGCGGTAGACGATGGGCATGGCCCAGGCGTCCACGACGCGGAAGCCCGAGCGCTCCAGGTTCCGCTCGACCCACTCCTGGGGGTACTCGCGGTAGCAGCGGTGCCCGGCCAGCTTGATGCAGGCGTCGCGCAGGCGGTCGATCTCGAGGACCAGGTGCTCCTGGGGGCCGCTGGCCTCGTCCGGGAAGGGCTCCAGGCCTACGAAGTACAGCGCTCCGCCGACGTGGGGGCGCAGGCGCTGGAAGAGCTGATCCTGGAAGTAGGGGGCGAAGCCGTCCAGCGCGCCCAGCAGGTAGTCGGCCAGCACCACCTCGTAGACCTGGCCGTTCAGGAAGGCCGGATCCTTCCAGTTGCCCAGCACCATCTGGTCCACCGGCCGCGCCAGGCGAGCCAGCTTCTCGGCCCGTGGCCCCGCGCCGGTGACGGCCGTGATGTGCTCGGGGGCCAGCCCCAGGAGCCACTTCAGGCTGTGTTCCCCGGTGCCCGCGTCGAGCACGCGCCCCCAGGGACGCTGCCCGTGGAAGCGCTCGAGGCTGTCGAAGAGCTTGTCGCCCAAGGCTCAGCTGCCCTTGGGGAAGCTCAGGTCCAGGCTGATCTTGACCTCGTCCTGGATCAGGTCGTCGGGCTTGCCCGGGTAGCTCACGCCCCAGAGCTGACGGTCGATGCTGAAGTCGCTCTTCAGCGTCACGGCCTGCTCGCCCACGCTGACTTGGGCGGGCACGGTGATCTCGTTCTGCACGCCGTGGAGGTCCAGCACGCCGGTCAGGCTGTAGCCCTCGGCGCCGGCCTCGACGGACGTGCTCTTGAACGTGGCCTTCTTGTGCTGGGCGACGTCGAAGAAGTCCTCGCCGCGGAGGTGGTCGGTCAGCTTGGTGGAGTCCGTCTCGACGCTGCCCAGGTCGACCTCGACCTCGACGGAGACCAGGGTGCCCTCCTGCACGTCGGCGCGCCCAGCGAAGCCCTTGAATGACCCCTGGTGGGTCTTGGAGAGCTTGGCGGCGACAAAGCCGATCGAGCTGGTGCCGGGGTCCAGAGGCCAGGCGCCGGCCAGCGAGGCGTCGGCGGTCGGCGGCGGCATCGTGGCGTCGGCCGGCATGCTGGGCGGGTGCACCTCGGCCACGGGGGCCTGGTCGATCTCGTTGCTGCAGGCCAGGGCCATCA
>CALGIB010000127.1 GCA_937915955.1 uncultured Pseudomonadota bacterium | reverse complement strand
GACCTGTCGCAGGTCTACGAGGGCTTCCAGGGCTTCCCCGCCATCATGAGCGAGGGCGAGACCTTCCCCTACATGCGCTACGGCGGCCGGGGCTTCCCGATCCACGAGTTGGCCCGACGCACGGCCATCTGCAGCACCGAGAACAGGGTCCTGCTGGTCGTGACCGACACGCTGGCCAACGGCCTGACGCTCAACGAGCTGGCCACGGTGATGGGAGGACTCGGCTGCGTCGAAGCGATGGGGCTGGACGGCGGCTCGAGCACGGCGCTGCACGTCGAGGCCGGCGGGCAGAGGGTGTCGGTCCCGTCGAGGGACGGGGTGCCGGTGGCGCTGGGGGTCTCGCCTCGCTGAGAGCTAGGCCTGAGCCACCGCGCCGATCGCCGGAGCGCGCAGCAGCACGCGATCCTCGCCGGGAAGCCGCACCTTGCGCAGCAGCCCCGCCATCATCAGCGGGCCGTCCACCGAGGGCTCCTCGATCAGCGGCTCGCCGGCCATCAGCATGTCCAGCCGGTCCGCCAGCGCCGAGTCGGCGTTGGCGATGTCCACCGCGTAGCGGATCTCGTCGCCGAGGGGGCCCAGGCCGCGGACCAGCCCAGCCCGGGTGCGCGGCATCTCGCCGTGCTTGCGCGCCGCTCGGCCCAGAGCGGTGACCACCTCGGGGATGCCTCCGGAGAAGCGCGCCGCGGTCTCCAGGCTGCGGCGCCCCGTCAGGCCCGCCGTGCCGACGATGGCGGCGGCGGCCTCGGCCTCGCCGAAGTCGGCGAGCTGCACCTTCTTGGCGTCCTCGAGGTAGATCGAGGGCGCGTCGATGCTCGCGGCCAGCAGCATCGTCGTCTTGCGGTCGTGGGGGTACCAGGACTTGAACTTCGCCCAGACCTCGGCCAGGTCCTCGAGCGTCTCGACCGGCAGGTACTCGCCCCCGTGGCCCAGCAGCGCGACCGCGGCGCCCCGCTCGGCGAAGCGATCCTGGGCCTCCATCAGCAGGTCCAGCGCCACGGTCTGGAAGCCCCGACGCCCGGCCACCATGGGCACCGGCTTGTCGTTCCACTGGTCGGTGGTCAGCTGCGAGAGGACCGTCAGGATGAAGTACCAGGCCTCGGGCGCGGCGCGGCCCTTGAGCGGGCGGAAGCTGACCGTCCGACAGCCCACCGCGGGCTCGCCCAGGGCGAGATCCAGGGCCAGCTCCTCGAGGAAGGACTGAGGCCGGGACCAGCGGGGCGTCATCAGGACGATCGGGTCCAGACGTCGCAGGTGGGCGCGCACCTTCCGTGCCGTCTTGCCTCGAAGAGCAGCTTCCAGGAAGTGCTGGTCGGGGTCGAAGCGGGACTCGGGGGCTCTCTTCAGCATCTGCAGTCGTCGAGCGAGCCGGCTCATACAACTTCTCCTTCAGCGTGGGCGCTTCCGAACAACGGAAGATCATGAAGTTAGAGGTCATCTCTTGCCGTGTCAAGAGGAATGCTGAGGGCCGACCTGAACATCGGGGTTAGGATCGTGTCCGTGGCTCGCCCCCCTCGCCATGCGTTGATCCCGAACGCGAACAACGTGCGCCTGCTCGCTCGCCTGGTCGAGCACGTCGCCCAGGGTGTGCGCGAGCCCCGCACGCTGGCGCAGCTCCTGGACTGCGAGCTCCGGACGGTCCACTACTACACCCAGGCGGGCGACTGGCTGGGCCTGCTCGACACCGACGAGCAGACCCACCATCCCTTCCTCACGCCGCTGGGTCTGGAGTACGCCTACTCGGGCCGCGACCGGCCCCGGGTCTACAGCCGCGCCGTCTGGCTGAACCCCTTTGTCCAGCAGCTCATGCAGGGCCGCCGCAGCCTCCCGCAGGTCGACGGCATCGCGCGCTTCATCCAGCAGGCCGTGCCCGACATGGCACTCACCACGGCGCGGCGCCGGGCCTCGTCGGTGCGCAGCCTGCTCGAGCCGGCCCTGCGCTACCCCGCGCCGAAGGCCCAGCCGGCCCACCAGATGGTGCTGGATCTGGGCCTCTCCGAGCCGCCCGAGGCGGTCCCCACGGTCATCGACCTAACCATCGGGACCGAGCGGAGCCCCGATGTGTATCGGGTGATCCTGCGCGCGCTGCTCGACTTCGGCGAGCTCAGCTTGTGGCACATCCGGGGCATCCTGGACCGCTCCGGGGGGCAGGACTGCCCGGTCGCGCCCTACGTCGAGATGGCCATGGACCGGGGAGACGCCTGGCGGGTCGGGGATCGCGTGGTGGTGAGCTGGGGGGCGGTCTGGCGCCGTGATCTGGCCGACACCCTGGCGGGGGTGGCGCTCTCCGACCCGGGCTACCGCGCCTATCTGGACGTGCTCCGCGAGACCGCCGGGGGCGATCCCATGGCGGCCATGGACTACGCCCGGCTCAGCGAGGTCTACGGGGCCTGGGACCGGCGCATCTTCGGG
>CALGIB010000126.1 GCA_937915955.1 uncultured Pseudomonadota bacterium | reverse complement strand
CCCCCGAGATGGGCTGCGCCCTGAGCCAGGCCCGGCGGTACTCGGTCCGCAGCTGCGTCCTGCGAGGCCAGTGCCAGATCAGGCTGGCGATGGGGGTCCAGGCGATCGCGACCAGCACCACGACTACCAGCTGGGTCTCCTGGCCGAGCGCCAGGGAGGCGCTGGCGACGCCGGCGCTCAGGCCGAGGTTCCAGGGCCACACCCCGGAGGTGGGCAGCCGGAAGGGCAAGCCCGGGCCGGGCTGGGAGAGCCTGCGCAGGAAGATCACCGCGCCGGCGACGACCAGGCCCGCGGCCGCCACCATCAGGACGCCCTGGCTGGGCGGGATCAGTCCCAGGCGCACCTGACCGACGAGGCCGACGAGGCCGACAGGCTGGACCAGCTGCCCGAGCAGCAGCAGCGCGAAGCCGTCGCCGAGGCCGTGGCGATCGATCAAGGTCACCGCGCCCAGCGCCAGGATGGAGCCCGCCAGCAGCGCCCCGACGATGGGGAGCGGGGAGTCCAGCGCGCCCATGACCTGGAGGGTGAAGGCCACGCTCACGGCCTGGAGGGCGGCGACGACCAGCCCCAGGCCCGCAGCGATCCGCCGCGCCCGCCTCCGAAGCGGGACCTCCTGACGGCGGGCGCGCAGCTTGGGCAGGACCAGCAAGACCAGCTCGACCACCAGGAAGCTGGCGACGAAGGGCTGCACACCGAGCATGCCGAGCGTCCAGCGCGGCCCCACCGCGCCCAGCTCGACCAGGCCGAGGTCGGGCAGCTCCACGCCGAGGGGGACCCAGCCCAGGAGCGTCCACCCGCCGAGCACCAGCAGGCTGACCATCAGGGAGCGGTTCGTGGGCGTCACCCCGAGGTCCTATCCGACGAGGGGCCGGCGGCCCCCTCTCAGCCCGGGGTCCTCGCGCGCAGCATCTTCACCACCGACCAGGCCAGCCAGAGCCAGGGGGCGCCGTGCATCAGCAGGTCCAGCCCGTCGGCCGTGGCCATGCCCTCGGCGCCTCCGAGCACCCAGCGCAGCTTGCCCCAGATGTGGGGCTCGGGCACGAAGGGCGCAAGCCCCAGCGTCAGGGACGCCAGCGCGGGCATCAGCAGAGAGCCGGGGCCGCCCTTGCCCTCCATCGGGAAGCCCGCGGAGTCCCACGCCGTCACGCCGCCCTGGACGTCGACCACCTGGAAGCCCTGGCTGACCAGCTCCTGGCTGGCCCGCGCCGAGCGCGCCCCGGACTTGCAGATCACCCAGAGCGGGCGCCGCTTGTCGAGGGAGGCGAGGTCGATCGAGCCGAGCGGCTGGTGGACTGCCCCGGGCACGCGCCCGCCCCGGAACTCCAGCCCGGTCCGCACGTCGATCAGCTGGGGGGCCGAGGCGAGCTCGGCCTGCAGCTCCTGGACGGTCGCCCGACGCAGCGAGACCCTGGGCGCGCTGGTCTCCTTGGCCCGTCGCTGGTCGCGGTTCATTCGACCGCCCAGCCCTGGCAGATGACCCAGACCTTGCCCTTGAGGGCGCGGACGTCCGCGTTGGCGAGGGTAGAGGCGTCTTCACTGAGCCAGCTGACCATGAGGTTCTCCTTGTTGACCGCCTCTAGAGCAGACCCCGTGCCAGCCCCAAGCACCTGAAATCCATGAGCCAGACGGCTCCTTGTCTCAGCGTGTCGCGAGAGGCGTGAGACAGAATGAAGCATCAGCTGCCCAAGGACGTCCAGGCCCGAGCCTGGCGCGCCTCGCGGGCCCTGTCGGCCACCCGCAGCAGGCGTCGGTCGCGCTCGAGCATCGAGGTCTCCTCGAGGCTGGAGGGCTGCGCCGAGGCGAAGAGCTCGCGGCTCTGGGCCAGCGCACCGGCGAGGGCCAGGTGGGTGGTCGCGGAGCGCGGATCCGCCTCGCAGATCGCGGCCAGCGAGACCAGGTGGACCGAGAGCGCGCAGACCCGGGCCTCGTCCCGAGCCAGCCGAGCCCAGCGCAGCATCAGGCCCCCGGCGGCCAGCATCACGTGCGCGTCCTCGACCGTGCGGAAGGGCTTCAGGTAGCGGCCGTAGCCGTCGCCCGGCAGCACCCGCAGCGGCTCGACCCCCTCCAGGATCAGCACCCCGTGAGGGATCTCGGGCACGAAGGGCAGCTCGGCGCCGGGCTGCAGCGTCACCCCAGGGGCCCGCGGGTCGACCTCGGCGACCACCAATGCCGGGCGCCCGTCCCGCTCGCCCACCCGGGCCACCACCGCCAGACGCTGCGCCCACTGGCCCAGGCTGACGAAGCCCTTGGTGCCGTGGAGCCGGCCCTCGACCAGGCTGGTCTGGATGGCCCGGGGGTGGCCTCCCCCGGCCTCGGTCGCGCAGAGCGCCCAGAGATCGTCGCTGCCGAACATGCGCCGCCCGGCCGCCGCGTAGCCGCTGGCGAAGGCCCAGCCCAGGCGGTCGGTGCGCAGCCCTCCCAGGGCAGCCTGCTCGGCCAGATCCCCGCTCCGAGGCTGCAGCCGCCAGGCCTCGAGGTCCTGGATGGGCTCGACCAGAGGCTCGAAGAGGAGCTCGACCCTCACAGGAAGCGCCGCGGGTCGAAGGGTGCCAGGCTCAGGTCCGTGCGCTCGCCGCAGAGGCGCTGGGCCATCAAGCGCGCCGAGATCGGGGTCAGCAGGATGCCGTTGCGGAAGTGGCCGCTGAGCACCTCGACCCCCTCGCGCCCGCTGGGTCCGATGAGCGGGAGGTTGTCGGGGGTGCCGGGCCGGAGGCCCGCCCAGTAGTCCACCACCCGCGCGCCCGAGAGCCCGGGCATCAGCTCCATCGCGATGCCGCTGACGCGGTGCAGGCCGCCCAGGGTGACCTCGTCGACGAAGCCCACCCGCTCCATCGTCGAGCCGACCAGGACGCGGCCGTCGGCCCGCGGGACCATGTAGCCCTGGCGGCTGAAGGTCACGGGCCCCAGCTGACCGGGCTCGCCTCGCAGCACCAGGATCTGCCCGCGCACCGGCTCGACCGAGAGCGTCGGCAGCACCTTTCGGGTCCACGCGCCCGCGCAGATCACCACCTTGTCCGCCAGCACGGCGCCCTTGCTCGTCTCGAGCCCGATCACCCGGCGCCCCTCGCGAGCCAGGCCGCGCACCTCGCCTCCGCTGACGATCCGCGCTCCCGCCGAGGTGGCCAGCGCCGCCAGCGCCGAGGGCAGCAGCTGGGCGTCCACGACCCCGTCCTCGGGAAAAAGGAGCCCGGCCATCACCTGGCTGGACAGGCCCGGCTGGAGCGAGGCCACCTCGTGCGCGTCCAGCCGTCGACAGGGCAGCCCGAGCTGCTCGTTCCAGCGCGCGATGCCCTCGAGCCAGACCAGGTCCGCCTCGTCGAGGGCGACCTTGAGCAGGCCGCTGTCCCGGTACCCGACCTCGCCGAGCCGGGGGGCCAGCCCCCGCCAGAGGGCCCGGCTGGCCAGCGCCAGCTCGAGGAAGGGTCCAGGCCCAGGCGATTCGGCCTGGGCACCCAGGATTCCCCCCGCCGCCGAGCTGGCCTCGGCCCCTGGGATGCTGCGCTCGAGCACCACCACCGAGCGGCCCCGTTCGGCCAGCTCCAGCGCCAGGGCGCAGCCCATGACGCCGGCACCCACAATCGCGATGTCTGCCTGCATGGGCAACCCATAGCAGGGCGGCGTTAGACTGGTCCGTCTCGGAGGATGGCGCCTTGATCCGGATCCTGGCCCTCATCAGTAGCCCAGCGCTGGCACAGGACTGTGACTGCGATGCCACCGGCACCGTGGTCATCAACGAGTTCCTGCCCAACCCCGCCGGTAGCGACGACAACAACGAGTGGATCGAGCTGGGCGCCACCTCGGAGAGCGATCTCTGCGGCTGGTCCCTGGAGTGGGGGACGAGCAGCTTCAACAAGTCCTTCACGTTCGAGGACACCACGCCGCTGGCCAACGGGGACTACCTGGTCTTCGGCGGCAGCAACGTGACCTTCGCGGACGTCAACACGACCAAGATCGCGATGGGCAACGCGGGCAGCAGCGGCGACGGCTTGCGCCTGGTGCGCTGCGACGCCAGCGTCTCGGACACCGTGATCTACGGGCCGGACAACAGCGACGGCTGGCTGGACGACGACGGCGTCGAGGCGACCTCGACCGCCCCCGAGCCCAAGGACGACGAGTCCCTGAGCCGGGCCATCGACCTGGTGGACACCAACGCCTCGGGCGAGGACTTCTGCTCCGAGGGCAGCCCCACGCCCGGCGAGCCCAACCGCGACGACTGCGGCGGCGGCGGGCACGACTCGGGCGACTCCACCCCCGACAGCAACGCCGGCGAGCCCTGCCTGGGCAACGAGGACATCAAGCTCAATGAGCTGCTGCCCGACCCCGACGGCAGAGACAGCGGCTTCGAGTGGGTCGAGATCGTCAACGCCGGCGCCGCGGCGATCGACCTCAGCGGCTGGGAGCTGCAGTACGGCACCAGCTCCTACAGCAAGGTCGTCTCGATCGAGGCGGGCAGCCTGGCCCCCGGCGCGCACTGGGTGATCGGGGACGCGCAGGTGGCCGAGGCCGACCAGGTCGCCACCCTCGCGCTGGGCAACGCCAGCAACGCCGACGCCGCGCGGATCGTCGACTGCAACGGCGTGACCGCGGACACCGTGATCTACGGCAACGACAACAGCGACGGCTGGAAGGACGACAGCGGCGAGGCGGCCACCTCGATCGCCTCCAAGCCGGGCAGCGACGAGTCCATCGCGCGCATCACCGACGGCCAGGACAGCGACGACTCCGGCGCGGACTTCTGCGTCACGGCCGAGCCCACCCCCGGCGCCGCCAACAACTGCCCGATCTGCGACGCCAGCGGCTCGGACAAGGTGCGCATCAACGAGCTGGTCAGCAACCCCGACGGCACCGACGGCAACCGCGAGTGGGTGGAGCTGGTCAACCTCAGCTCCGAGCCGGTGAGCCTGGACGCCTGGCGCCTCGAGGTCGGCAAGTCCAGCTGGAGCCCCAGCCTGAGCTTCCCCAAGGGCAGCACCCTGGAGCCGGGCGCCTTCCTGGTGGTCGCCGGTCAGGGCTTCGAGGGCAGCGCGGACGTGGTGGTCGACGGCTTCGACCTGGGCAACGCCAGCAGCAGCGACGACGGCGTGCGGCTGGTCGACTGCGAAGACGTTGTCGTGGACACGGTCCTGTACGGGCCGGACGACGTCGCCGCGCAGCTCACAGACGACGCCGGCAGCGCGGGCACCCTGGCCCCGGTGCAGGGCGACGACGAGAGCATCGGTCGCTACCCCGACGGCGCCGACACCGACGACCACGCGGCGGACTGGACCCTCTACTCGACCCCGACGCCCGGCGCGCCGAACACCGCGCCCGCGGGCGAGGACACCGGCGGCGGCGGCGGC
>CALGIB010000125.1 GCA_937915955.1 uncultured Pseudomonadota bacterium | reverse complement strand
TCCGCTCCCGTGACCGCGGTCAGGCCGTCTCCGGGGACCCGGAAGGCCAGCTCCTCCACCAGCAGTCCGCTCTTCAGATCGGCGCGGTAGAGGCGCGCGGTGCCCCCCTCCACCTTGTCGATGAGCCAGGGCGTGCCGTCCTCGTCGACGACCATCGCCTCGCTGTCTACCGCGTGGTCCTCGTAGGTCAGCTCGTACACGGTGGGGCTGACCGCGGCGCTGGAGTCGGGGTCCTCGGGCTCCTCGACCTGCAGCAGCGAGACGCTCGGTCGGCCGTTGGTGTTGTCGCCCGTGTCGGCGATCCAGAGGCTCCCGTCGGGTCCGGCCGCCATGTCCTCGAAGTCCACTGCGTCCACGTCGGTGAGCAGGAAGGTGCCTCGGGCGCTCGCGTTCAGCCCGATCGCGAAGAACCGGGCGCTGTCGCCCTTGTCGTTGTGGGCCCAGACCAGGTTCTCCTGCTGGTGGCTCACGGCCAACCCCGAGGCCTCGTCCAGCTCGCCCTCTACCTGGCCCATGGCCTGGGCCTCGCCGTAGTCCGCGCAGTCCTCGACCGCGCCCGCACAGGCCGCGAGAGCCAGGGTCGCCAGCAAGGCCAAGCTCTCCTCCGAGGATTAAGGTCCGACCATGATGACATCGCTCCTGCTGCTCGCCTGTGCGGGCAACGTCGTCGGCCCCGGACCGAGCCCGGACAGCGCGGCGGGGGACTCGGAGCGGCCCGTCCTGGGCGAGGAGGTCTACGACATCGGGCGCGTGCTCGAGGTTGACATCCAGCTCGATCCCCAGGACTGGGCGACCCTCCGCGAGCAGAAGCGGAACCTCATCGGCGAGCTGGCCTCGGACAGCTGCATGCAGCAGCCCTGGGACAGCCCCTACACCTGGGTCCTGGGCACCGTCACCCTCGACGGCGAGGTGTTCGAGGACGTCGCTGTGCGAAAGAAGGGCTTGCTGGGCTCGGTCACCGCCGACCGCCCCTCGCTCAAGCTGCGCTTCGACAAGGTCGACGACGACCAGCTCTTCCACGGCCTGACCCGCCTTACGTTCAACAACGGCCGCCAGGACAACAGCCGCATCAAGTCCTGCATGGGCTACGGCGTGTACCGGGACCTGGGCGTCGGCGCCTCGCGCTGCGGCTTCGCGCACATCACCGTGAACGGCGAGGAGCTGGGGGTCTACAGCAACGTCGAGCCGGTGAAGGCCCCGCTGCTGGAGCGGATCTACGGGGACGGCAGCGGGGATCTCTACGAGGGCACGCTCTCGGACTTCCGCGAGGGCTGGACCGGCACCTTCGACGACAAGGAGGGCACCGGCGACTTCGCAGAGATCCAGGCCATCACCGAGGTGCTCGAGTCCGATCCCGACGACCTGGTGGCCGCGCTGGACCAGCACCTGGACGTCGAGCAGTTCATCGCCGCCTGGTCGGCGGACGCGCTGATCGGCCACTGGGACAGCTACCCGGGCAACACCAACAACTTCTATGTCTACGTCCACCCGCAGGACGGGCGCCTGCGGTTTGTGCCCTGGGGCATCGACGCGGTGCTCACCGGGGACTCGCCCTTCGGCTCCGGGGTGCCCAGCGCGGTGGTGGCCAAGAGCGCCCTGAGCCAGGCGCTGTACGCCGACGATGAGGGCCGGCGCTTGTACTGGGAACAGATGGATCGGCACCTGGATGGCTGGGACGGGCCCGAGCTCGAGCAGCGGGTGGAGGACGCCAGGGACCTGGTCAAGCCCTACCTCTGGGATGGGCTGGATCGCGAGGCCTTCCGCGCCGAGGTCGGCTACGTCGAGGACTTCGTGGCCACCCGGGAGACGCAGGTCACCGCCGAGCTGCTCTCGGACCCGGATCTGGACCTGACGGAGCGCGCCTGGCCTTGCCTGGGCGAGGTCGGCCAGGTGGACATCCGGTTCGAGACCACCTGGGGCAGCTACGGGCGTGAGCCCACCTGGTCCACGGGCAGCGGGGCGATGAGCCTGGTCATCGCCGGCGTCGACTACGAGACGAGCTTCTCGAGCGCCGTGTTCGGCGAGTACGAGGAGGGCCACAGCGTGGGCCTGGTCGTCAGCAGCGTCCCCAGCGGCGCCAACCTGGCCTGGTACGGCCTGGGGCCCACCGAGGCCTTCACCCAGACCGGCACCGAGGTGGCCGACTGGGACCGCATCACCGCCTACCTGCTCTACGACGAGGACGGCGACTTCCAGAACTGGGCGACGGCCGCCTACGTGGGCGGGCCGATGGAGATCGAGCAGGCGAGCGAGGAGATAGGCCAGCCTCTGACCGGCACGATCGCGATGCAGGTCTACGGGGCGACCGAGGGCCCCTGAGGCCTACTCGTTGCTGGCGCCCGGGGTGCCCAGGGGCACGTAGTCCCACTCGCCCTCGACGCCGTCCTCGGCGCGAGCCAGCGACGTGTCCCGAACCTGCGCGCCGAAGTCCAGCAGGTCCAGGGGCTTGTCCTCTGGGGTGTAGAGGCCGAGCTGCTCACCGCTGGTGTCCAGGCTGAAGCCCACGTGATCGGGGCCCAGGCTGGTCTCGCCGTCGGCCAGCAGCAGCGCGAAGCCGCCCGCCGGTACGACCAGCGAGCCCGAGATCGCCCAGGGGTCGCCGCCCTCGATGTCGTCGCGGAGCAGGTAGCCCTCGATGTCGACGTCGTACTCGCTGCGGTTGTAGAGCTCGATCCAGTCGGGGCTGGTGTCGCCGACGAGGTAGCTCTCGACGTTCTCGGCCATGAACTCGTTGATCACGAGCTCCAGCACGTGCTCGCCGCCGGGACCGTCCCCGGTGTCCACGCTGCTGTCGTCGCCCGCCGTGTCGACGGGGCCGTCCAGTGTCGCGACGTTTCCACAGGCCAGGGCCAGCAACAGGGTCATCATCGTCCTCACAGATCCCAGAAGTTCTCGAGGTTGCGATCCCGCTCCTCGATCCAGTCCAGCAAGTCTGCCCGAGTTGAGCGGACCTCGCTGGTGCTGCACTCGCGTCGAGGGTCTTCGTCCACGTAGGCGTCGATCGTCTCGTGGATCTCCTCGACCATCTCTTCGTAAGCTTGCTCGTCGATCACCTCGTCGAGCAGCCACTGCACGGCCACGCCCTGGGCCTCGGAGCAGGCCTCGTCGTCCCAGCAGGCCTCCGTCAGGCGCCCTCGCGGGGTCCGCCAGTTCATGCCCCACCAGGAGGCCTTCAGGAAGCCGTAGTCCAGATCCCAGGGCACGATCACCGCTCGCCCGCCCGCGCCGGGGTCGAAGTAGACCCGGTAGTTGTTTGTGTTCATCGAGTAGCCGTCCAGGTGGCCGACCCACTGATCCACGGCCACGGCGCGGTGCTGGCGATCCCAGTCGACGACCTCACCCATGCGCTCGTAGAAGTCCGAGTCGCCCTCGACCTCGTCCAGCGTGGTGGTCAGCCCGAGCAGGTCCGCGTGCTCGACGTCGGGGCCCTCCTCCTGCTGGAAGAGCGGCGCCAGGTCCGTCTCGAGATCCAGCAGCGTGTAGGTCTCGGTCCGCCAGTCCCACAGGTACTTGCCGTCGTAGAGCGGCCCGCCCGGGTCCTCGAAGGTGCGGGTGAGGAAGCGATCGTCCTGGGTCTCGACCAGCACGTACAGGCCGTAGGGCTCGTCGTTGACCGTCACCCAGGCGTAGCCGGCGCGCGAGCCCGGCAGGCCCGCCTCGCGGATGACCCGGTAGGCCAGGTGCTCCTTGCTGTAGGAGCAGTCCACGACAGCGTTGTTCAGCGTCAGCGACTCGAGCCCGTAGAAGCGCTGGTCGGCGACGAAGCGGTTCAGGTCGATCTTGAAGCTGGACTTGCCCGAGAGCTCACGGAAGCTGCCGATGCGTCCCTTCAGGCGGACGCCGACGCTGCTGATGACCTCGTTGTCGAAGGCCAGGTCGCCCTCGACGTGAACGGACCGGTCCTCCCACAGCGACGCGATGGCCTGGTCCGACAGCCGGATGTCGACGTCGTGGACCCTCCGGTGCGTGAAGATCCAGTCCGCCTCGTCGCTCAAGCCGGGGACGCTCTCGACGGGGACTTCGGGCCAGGCCAGGGCCGTGTCGTCCGCGCCCGGGTCGTCCGCGGGCGTCGACGAAGTGCAAGCCAGGAACCACGCGATCATCTGCTCCCTTCGCGGCCACTGATAGTTGACGCCGATCCGTGCCCACGCGCGGTAAGGTAGGCGCTTCATCGGGAGAACGTCCATGTCCATCTTCACGCTCGCGGTGCTCGCCATCGGGTGCACCAACGTCGCGACCTTGCCCGAGGTGGACGGGCCGGCCGAAGAGCCGGACCCCTATGACGTCCCGGACGAGGAGCGGGACATCGACGGTGACGGCGTCACCGCCGACGAGGACTGCGACGACGAGGACGCCGAGGTGCTCCCCGGCGGCGACGAGGGCGACGAGGCCGACGGCAAGGACAACGACTGCAACGGGACCGCGGACGACCGCTCCGTGTGCGAGGACGACGTCGCCGACTACGGGACCATCACCCAGGCGATCGAGGACGCGCCGGATGGCTTCGTCATCCTGGTCTGCCCCGGCGTCTACCCGGAAGACCTGCTCTTCGACGACCGGGAGATCACGATCCGGTCGACCGACGGCGCGGAGTCCACGACGATCCAGGGCAGCGGCGCCAGCAGCGTCGTCACGATCATGGACGGTGAGGTAGGCCTGCAGGGCTTCACCGTCACCGGCGGACTGGCCGAGAACGGCGGCGGGCTCTACGCCGACCAGGCCGACCTGGACGTGCGCGAGAACCTGTTCCTCTCGAACATCGTCACCGGCATGGGCGGCGGCGTGTTCCTCGGTCGCAGCTCGGGCGTGTTCGAGGACAACACGATCTCCAGCAACGAGGCCCTCGAGGGCGGCGGGCTTGCGGTCAGCAAGGGCAGCATGGAGATCACGGGCAACGAGATCAGCGGCAACGTAGCCACGACCATCGACGAGGAGTACCGGGGCGCTGGCAGCGGCGGCGGCGGCATCTGGATGGACGGCGGCAGCAACCTGACGGGCAACCTGATCGACGGGAACGAGAGCTTCTACAACGGGGCAGGCATCATCCTCTTCCAGACCACGGGCACGCTCGACGGCAACACGGTCCGCGGCAACTACGCCCACGAGGACGGCGCGGGCATCTACGCGAACCAGTCCAGCAGCCACATCCTCAACAACGTGGTCGAGGACAACCAGGCCGCGGACGACGCGGGCGGACTGCGCTCCTACGTCGGCCGCATGACGATCGAGTTCAACACCTTCCAGGGAAACACCGCCGGCGACGACGGCGGCGGCCTGAAGATGTCCCACAGCAGCAACACCGTGCGGGACAACGAGTTCCTCTACAACTCGGCCGGGGACGCAGGCGGCGGCGTCGAGCTCGACAACGAGACCCCGGTCTTCGAGGGCGGCTACTTCGAGGGCAACACGGCCTACCGAGGCGGCGGCATGCACAGCTGGCGCGACGAGGGTCGCTTCACCCTGACGGGCCTCGAGTTCGTCGAGAACGTGGCCTCCGACTGCGGCGGCGCCCTGGCGATGGACAACAACCCCTACCAGGTCACCATCGAGTACAGCTCGTTCACGGACAACGACGCCGTGGACGGCGCTGCGTTCTGCATGGACTACGCCCTCATCGACGCGGGCGAGGAGACCGAGCACAGCCTGCGCAGCAGCGCGGTCATGCGGTACAGCTTCATCTCGGACAACGACGTGACCGACGACGCGGCCATCGCCTACGTCAAGGCGGGTGACCTGACCATGGTCAACGTCACGACCCACGACAACGACTCGGCCAGCGCCGGGATCGTGGTCAAGCTGGACGGCACCTTCACCGCGCACAACGTGATCTTCAGCGGCGTCGAGGGCGGAATGGTGCTGCTCGAGGATGACGGCACCGCCGCCTTCTCCTACTGCGCCTTCGACGACGTCGCCGACAACTGGTGGGGCCTCGACAGCCCCGTCGGAAGCGACGGCAACGAGTGGATGGACCCGGACTTCGACGACGCGGACGGGCTGGACTTCCACCTCGGCTCGGGCAGTGAGTGCGTGGACGCCGGAGACCCCGACCACAAGGACCCGGACGGCAGCCGCTCGGACATCGGGGCCTACGGCGGCCCGGGAGCTGAGTGATGGTGCTGCTGGTCTTGGCTGCCTGTACCGGTGACGGACCGGGCAAGCCCTCGGGTGACGACTCCGGCACGCCGTTCTCCTGGGTTCCTCCCGAGGAGGTCACTGTCGAGGAGGTCGGCGGAATGCACGGGCCCGAGGTCAGCGATCTGATCTTCGACGACGTGGATCTGGCCGCGTTCTCCATCGAGCTGCCCGACGAGAGCTGGGACATCCTCGAGAAGGAGCGCAAGGGCGAAGAGCACGAATGGGTCGAGGGCGCCTTCATCTACGAGGGCGTGCGCTACGACCCCGTCGGCGTCCGGCTCAAGGGCGAGAACAGCTTCCTGAACCTGAACCAGAAGCCCTCGCTCAAGATCAAGTTCGACAAGTACGTGGACGGCATGGAGTTCGCGGGCATGGAGGAGCTCACGCTCAACAACATGTCCAACGACTACAGCATGATGCACGAGCGCGTCTCCTACCGACTGATGCGCGAGGCGGGCATCCCGGCGTCACGCTGCAGCCACTCGACCCTGTCGCTCAACGGCGAGGACTACGGGCTCTACGCGGTGCTCGAGACGGTCGACAAGACCATGATGAAGCGCTGGATGGACGACGCCGACGGCATCATGTTCGAGGTCTGGGACGTCGACTTCTACGACTACTACGTGCCCTACTTCCAGCTCGAGTACGGCGAGGAGAACCGCAGCCACCTCCAGGGCGTGGCGGACGC
>CALGIB010000124.1 GCA_937915955.1 uncultured Pseudomonadota bacterium | reverse complement strand
GCAGGGGGACTGGGCGGCCTTCGAGCGCCGCATCGAGCGCGCCATCGCGGTGGCCCGGGCCTCGGGGGGCACCTGGCTGCTGGCCGAGGCGATCCGGGGCCAGGCCGAGGCCGACCGTCAGCGGGGCCGACTTGACCGCGCGCGTGCAGGCTTCGTCGAGGCGCTGCCCGTCTACGAGGCCGCCCTGTCCACGCTGGGCGGAGCGCACTGCATACAGGGGCTCGGCGACGTCGCCCGCCAGCAGGGACAGGTCGATCCCGCCGAGGCGCACTACCAACGGGCCCTGAAGATTTACGAAGAACTGAACGATCTGAAGGGGATGGCTGGCGTGATGCGGGGCCTTGGCGGCCTGGCGCGCCTGCGCGGTGACTACCCGCGGGCCGCCGAGATCATCGCCCGCGCCCTGCAGCTCTTCGAGAGCCAGGGCCTGCGCCTCGGCATGGCCAACTGCCTGAACGATCTCGGTGACTTCGCGCGCTACGACGGGCGCTCTGGCGAGGCCGAGGCCCTCTACCTCCGGGCGGAGCGCGCCTACGCCGCTTGCGCCAGCTACGCGACGATCTATCCCTTGACCAACCTCGGCCTGCTCTACCTGCAGCAGGGCAGGGTGACCGAGGCCCGTCGAACCGTCGGACAGGCCCTCGGGCAGGCTCAAGCCATGGGGATCACCGGCCTCCTGGGCGGCCTCTGGCTCTGCCTGGCCTGCTGTGACGCCGCCCAGGGCAAGTGGGGAGACTTCGACGTCGCGCTCCCTCGGGCGGTGGAGCAGCTGCGTCGCAGCGCAGAGTTTGACCGGGACAACGTGCTGCCCGCCGAGCAGGCCGCAGAACACTGCCTCCGGGCGGGGCAGGTCGAGCGCGCCGGCGCCTGCCTTCTGTTGGCCCGTGAGCAGCTCCTGGGGTTGGGCGAGCACGAGGCCGCGGCGGCGCTGGCCCTGCGCCTGGAGGGGATGCGCTAAGGCACCGACTTGTCACGGCCCGGTCCTGCCCTCGCCGATATCGAGGCCCTCTCACGGAGGTCCGGATGTCCATCACGCGCGGCGCCCTCATGCACGAGGGCAAGAGCAAGCAGGTCTTCTCGGTCGTCGACGACGACGCCCACGTCATCCTTCGGTACAAGGACGACGCCACGGCGTTCAACGGCGTCAAGCACGACGTGGTGACCGACAAGGCGCGCATCAACGCTGCGATCTCGTGGCACATCATGCGGTACGTCGCGGCCGAGACGGGCCTGCCGACCCACCTCGTGAGCAAGCTGGACGACACCCAGCAGCTCTGCAAGAAGGTCGAGATCGTACCGGTCGAGGTCGTCGTCCGGAACATCATCGCAGGCAGCTGCGCGAAGCGCTTCGGCATGGAGGAGGGCGGCCTGCTGCCCTTCCCCATGGTCGAGTGGTTCTACAAGAGCGATGAGCTCAACGATCCCGCGATGTCGGACGTGCACGCTTTGGCCTTCGGCTGGGCCGATCAGTGGGAGCTCGAGTACTTCCGGATGGCCGCGCTCAAGGTCAACGCGGCCATGTGCGCGTTCTGGGACGCGCTGGGCGTCGACCTGGTCGACTTCAAGATCGAGTTCGGACGAGGCCCCGACGGCGTGCTGCTGCTCGCGGACGAGATCTCGCCGGACGGCTGTCGTCTCTGGGAGAAGGGCACACGCCGAAGGCTCGACAAGGACGTGTTCCGTCGGGATCTCGGCGACCTGTCCGAGACCTATCGCGAGCTGTATGGTCGGATCTTCGGTCACGCGCTGGACGCCTGAGGCCAGCTGAATAGGGCAGGGGACTGCGCGATCGGCGCTCCCTTGCTCCTCCCGCCGGCGCAGGTCGGCCAGCCCGGGGTGCCCTGTGTGCGGCGTCGTCGGTATCCATGGCCACCCCGAGGCCGCCAAGCTCGCCTACCTGGGGCTGCACGCGCTGCAGCACCGGGGCCAGGAGGGCGCCGGGATCGCGGTCAGCGACACGGTCACGCTGAGGGCGCATCGCGCTCTGGGGCTGGTCGGCGACATCTTCAGCGAGCGCGACCTCGCCGAGCTGCCCGGCGACGCGGCGGTCGGCCACGTGCGCTACTCGACCTCGGGGGAGAGCTCGCGGCGCAACGTGCAGCCCTTCGTCGTTCGCTACCGGGACGGCCAGCTGGCCATCGCCCACAACGGCAACCTGGTCAACGCCATGGCTCTGCGCCAGCAGCTCGAGAACCGAGGCTCCATCTTCGCGACGTCCTCGGACACCGAGGTCATCCTCCACCTGCTCGCGACCAGCCAGCAGGCCACCTTCGTCAACCGACTGGTGGACGCGCTGCTTCAGGTCGAGGGCGCCTACTCGCTGATCCTGATGACCGAGGACCGCATGGTCGCCGTGCGCGACCCCAGGGGCTTCCGTCCGTTGGTGATGGGGCGCCTCGGCGACGCGACGGTCTTCGCCTCGGAGACCACCGCGCTGGAGCTGCTGGGGGCCCGCTTCGAGCGCGAGGTGGCCCCGGGCGAGATGGTCATCGTCGACGGCCGCGGTGTGACCTCGCTGACCCCCTTCCCCCGTCGGCCCCGCCGCGCCTGCATCTTCGAGCACGTGTACTTCGCCCGTCCGAACTCGACGGTCTTCGCCCGCCCCGTCTACGACTCTCGGTTCGACTGGGGCCGCCTGCTGGCGCGCACCGCGCCGGTCGAGGCGGACGTCGTGCTGCCGGTGCCCGACTCCGGCACGCCCTCGGCGCTGGGCTACAGCTTCGAGTCCAAGCTGGTCTTCAAGCAGGGCCTGATCCGCAGCCACTACGTCGGCCGCACCTTCATCGAGCCCGACCAGCAGATCCGCGACTTCGGCGTGAAGCTCAAGCTCTCGCCGGTGCGGTCGGTGATCGAGGGCAAGCGCCTGGTGGTGGTCGACGACTCCATCGTTCGCGGCACCACCAGCCGCAAGATCGTGCGGCTGCTGCGCGAGGCGGGCGCCCGCGAGGTGCACCTGCGCATCTGCAGTCCGCCCATCATCGCCAGCTGCTTCTACGGCATCGACACGCCCGACCAGGAGGAGCTCATCGCGCACCGCCTCAAGGTGGACGAGATCTGCGCGTTCGTGGGCGCGGACAGCCTGGCCTATCTGTCGCTCGAAGCGCTGCGGCAGCCGCTCGGGCACGAGGCCGACCAGTACTGTGATGCCTGCTTCTCCGGGCGCTATCCGGTGGCTCCCAGGACCGACACGGAGCTGCCCCAGCTCCCGCTGTTCCAGGGCAGAGCGGTGGACACGGTATAGTCCCGCGTCTCTTTTGTTCTGGAGCGGCACACGTGGGCGTGACGATCGGCATCGATCTCGGCACGACGAACACCGCCGTCGCGGTCTTCGTGAAGGGCCGGCCGAAGGTGCTCGAGGACGAGAAGGGGTACAAGGTGCTCCCCAGCGTCGTCTGCCAGAAGAGCGACGGCTCGTACATCGTCGGTCAGGCGGCGAAGAACCGCATCCTCACGGATCCGGGCTCCACCGTGTACGCCGTCAAGCGGCTCATGGGCCGCCGGTACGACAGCAAGCAGGCCCGCGACACCGCCCGACGGATGCCCTACAAGGTCGTCCCCGGTCCCGAGGGCGAGGCCCACGTCCTGCTGGGCGACACGCCGATGTCCCCGGCCGAGGTCAGCGCCATCATCCTGAAGGTGGCCAAGCAGATCGCCGAGCGCGCCGTCGGCGAGAAGGTCGAGGACGCCGTCATCACCGTGCCGGCCTACTTCAACCACAGCCAGCGGGCCGCCACGATGGAGGCCGCGCGCCTGGCCGGCCTGCGCTGCGATCGTCTGCTGAACGAGCCCACCGCGGCCGCGCTGGCCTACGGCTTCCGAAAGGACGTCGAGCGCAACATCGTGATCTTCGACCTGGGCGGCGGCACCTTCGACGTGTCCGTCCTGCACCTGTCCAACGGGGTGTACGAGGTCCTGGCGACCTCGGGCGACACCTACCTGGGCGGGGAGGACTTCGACCTGCGCATCGTGGACTGGCTCGCCGACCAGTTCCTGGCCGAGCACCGTGTCGACCTGCGCGAGGACGCCACGGCGCTCCAGCGGCTCAAGGACGCGGCCGAGCGCGCCAAGTGCGAGCTCTCCTTCAGCGACCGCGTCTCGGTGTTGGTGCCTCGGGTCACGCCCACCCGGAACCTCGAGATGGCGCTGACACGCCAGCAGCTCGAGGGGCTGGTCGAGGACCTCGTCGAGGGCAGCATCTCCGTCACCCGCGAAGCGGTGAACATGGCGGGCCTGCAGCTGCACCAGATGGACGACGTGGTCCTGGTCGGCGGGCAGACGCGGATGCCGCGTGTCCGCGAGGCGATCTCGGCGCTCTTCGGCCGCGACGCCAGCCGCAGCGTCCACCCGGAGGAGGTCGTGGCCATCGGCGCCGCCGTCCACGCCCAGAGCCTGGACTCGCCGGAGCTGAGCAACACGCTCCTCATCGACGTGACCCCCTTCGACCTGGGCATCGAGAGCGCGGGAGGCTTCTTCTCGACCATCATCGAGCGGAACACGCGCATCCCCTTCACGAAGACCCGCGTGTTCACGACGGCCTCGGACAACCAGGAGCGCGCCCGGATCAGCGTCCGCCAGGGTGTCTCGCGAGTGGCCGCCGAGAACGAGCGCCTGGGTGAGTTCGTGCTCGACAACCTTCGCTCGGCCGCGCGCCTCGAGCGCAAGATCGACGTCACGTTCCGCATCGACGCCAACGGGATGCTGCACACCACGGCGATCGACCGCATCACGGGCGACCGGAAGCAGCTGACGATCCGGAACTACGGCGAACGCGCCATGGACCCCGCCCTCCCGGACGAGGCCGACATCGCGCGCGAGCAGGAGCTGAAGACGGCGCTGGGTGACCGCGACCTGCCCCGCGAGATGCCCGCCGCGGCCGAGCCGGGGGGAGGTGGTTTCCTGTCGGGGCTGTTCGCCAGCCTGACTGGTCGCAACAAGCCCACGCCCGCCGTGGGCTCGGCGCCGGACGCCGAGCCGTCGCCGACCGCCTTCGAAGAGCCGCCCCCCATGCCCGAGGTGCCGGAGCTTGCCCCGGCTCCTCGCCCGGTCCAGCGAAAGTCCGCCATCCAGATGCCCGAGCTGGACGATCTGGAGCCCCTCGAGGACTTCGAGGCGATGCCCGAGGACATCCCGCCGGACCTGCCCGAGGACGAACTCTTCGCGGGCCCGGCGCGCATCAGCCCGGGCCTGGGCGAGGACGAGACCGAGGTCTTCGCGCCCGCGCTGGATCTCGAGCCCTTGGACCTGCCGGACGACGCCTTCGACGCCTTCCAGGACGACCTGTCGGTGCCCTCGAAGCTGGATCACCAGGACCTGGTGCCGATCGACATCGACGAGTCCGAGCTCCGCCCGGCCCTGCTCGAGGAGGACCTGTTCTACCCGGACGACGCCTTCGACGAGCCCGAACCCGAGCCGGAGCCACCGCCTCCCCCTCCGCCGCCCACGGCGGACCGCTCGGCCCGCAAGCCCGCGCGCCTGAAGATCAGCTACCGGACCGCCTCGGCCTTCGTGCGCGAGTACCGGGAGAACCTGGATCGCGGCTCCACCTTCATCAAGGCGGAGAAGCCCCTGAAGGAACAGCGCGACGTGGTCTTCGAGATCAGCGTCCCGGGTGTCCGCCAGCCGGTGGCGCTCAGCGGCGTGGTCACCTGGTCCTCTCGCAAGCGGGCCCTGGCCGAGGGCCAGCAGAAGGGCATGGAGGTCGAGTACCGGCTGACCTCGGCGGAGCGCGAGCGCGCCTACGAGCTGCTCGACGAGCTCGAGAGTCAGGCCGCGGGCTGAGCCCGCTCAGCGCGTCTCCGGGCAGCCCTCCAGCTCAGCTCGCACGACCGCGTCCAGTCGGGGCTCTCGAGTCCAGGCCAGGCCGCCGCGCGCCCGTGCGGTCGCATGGACCTCCTCCAGCTCCAGCCCGCACCAGGCCCGCGGCCTCGTGGACAGCTCCCTCCGCCAGGCCAGCTGCAGCATCGAGGCCGCGCCGCGCAGGCAGCGGCGGAGGTCCTCGTCGACGTAGGGCAGGCACTGGTCCAGGTCGATGACGGACTGCTCTTCGAACAGGCGCCGCCAGAACCAGCCCCAGGGTGGACCCCAGCCCCCCGAGCCGAGCCGCTCGTACTGGAGGGCGCGGGACTCGGCGACCTCGAGGGCCTCATCGAAGCGGACGCCCGGGCTCAGATCAAGGTTCTCGAAGTCCTGGAAGAGGTGGGTGTAGCAGTCCCCGGAGTAGGGGCCCGTCCGCCCACACAGGCTCACGGCCGCGTCCTCGTCGCGCATGGACTCGGCCAGCCGGAAGCGGCACTCGAACTGGAAGGGGCCGGGCTCGACGGCCTCGCAGTCGGCGCCGGCGGCGAGCTGACAGTCACCTCGGGCGAGCGCGCTGGACAGCCCGGCGCAGAGCCCGGGTTCGCGCCGCTCGAGCGCCTCGGCGACGAGCTGAGCCTGGGTGGGACCGGTCGCGGCGTTGCAGGCCAGCAGCAGGATCACCCCAGGACCCGCAGCTGCCGGATGTCGTCCACGCCCAGGAGCAGCATGGCCAGGCGGTCCACCCCCAGGGCGATCCCCCCGGCTCGCGGGTGGCGCCCGACGGCTTCGATCAGGCGCTCGTCGATGGGGTAGGGGGACCGGCCTGCGGCGATCCTCGCCTCGTTGCTGTGGGTCCAGCGCTCGAGCAGCTCGGAGGGGTCCAGGAGCTCGGTGAAGGCGTTGGCCAGCTCGACCCCCCGCCAGTACAGCTCGAAGCGCTCGGCCACCGCGCCCCGGACGACGGCGAAGGCGGACTGGTCGGCGGGGTAGTCCAGCACGAAGGTCGGCTGGAGCAGGCGGGGCTCGACCTCGGTGACCCAGATCCGCAGCATCTCGGTGCTGTCCGACGGCATCGGGCGTCCGACCAGCTCGCTCCAGAGCTCGGCCACCGTCGCCCGCCGCGCCGGGGGCAGCTCGACGCCCAGAGCCGCCGCGCAGGCGCCCGCGAGCGCCTCGCAGTCCTCCAGGATGCCGCGGTAGTCCGTGCCGATCCGGTACCACTCGAGCATGGTGAACTCGGTGGCGTGCAGCGGGCCCCACTCCTCGGCCCGGAAGCACGGCGTGAGGCTGAAGATGCGGGGCAGACCGCTGGCGAGCACGCGCTTGAGGGCGAACTCGGGCGAGGTGTGCAGGTAGCCGTGCTCGCCCACCCGGAGGGCCTCGAGGTGCTCCTCGAGCGCAGGGGAGCGCACCAGGACGGGGACCTCGATCTCGACGAAGCCCTGGTCGTGGAGCCAGGTGCGGAGGGCGCGGACCAAGGTGGCCCGGCGCCGAAGCAGCGCGGGCTCTGGTACGCCCAGGCGGCCCACCTAGCCGTTCACGCGGCCGACGTACTTGCCGCCCTCGCGGGTGTCGACGCGGATGACCTCTCCCTGGGTGATGAACAGCGGGACCTGCACCGTCGCGCCCTGGCAGATGGTCGCTGGCTTGGTCGCGCCCTG
>CALGIB010000123.1 GCA_937915955.1 uncultured Pseudomonadota bacterium | reverse complement strand
CGGGTTGGCCAGGAACACCGCTTCGGGGAACAGGCCCGCCTGCCAGCGGGCGGACACCGGCTCGGACTGGGGCTCGAGGCCGACCAGGAACTGGAGCTTTCCGCTGAACCCGCCTCGCCGACCCGGGCGCGAGGTCAGCACCCGGAGCGGGCGGTAGGCCGTCATCCAGGACAGCCCCCCCAGCAGCGCCTTCATGTCCGAGAGCAGCTGAGCCGCGCGAGCGCCGGTCTCCTTGGGACCCAGGGCGTGGCCGTGGGCCTCCTGGTTTCGGAGCGCGACCAGGGCATCCAGCAGCCCGGCCGCCTTGCTGGGCTTGCCCTTGGGCGTAAAGTACCAGTCGCAGGCCTCGGGCAGGAAGGCCTGCTCCCGATCCCGCAGGGCGCGACAGAGCTCCCGGACCAGGCCGACATAGTGGCCGAGCGAGGGCCTCTGCAGCCGAGGCAGCAGCTCCTCCACGGCCGGTGATGGCGACCCGCGCAGGTAGTCGGGCAGCAGCCAGCAGATCAGCGTGCGGAGCAGAACCTCCTGGCAGGCCAGCAGGTGCTTGATGCGCTCGGCGTCCGTGGTCGTAAGGCTGGCGCGATGCCAGGCCGCAGCCACGGGGTGCGGGAAGGCCCGACGCACCGTCCCATCGATCGCCCGCGGTGTCGCCAGTTCGTCCTCTTCTGCGCCTGCCGACGGCATGATAGCGGGGCCCCATGATCAAGCGCATCACCGTCGAGGGCCTGGGGCCCCACACCAGCTTCACCGCCGAGCTCAACCCGCGCGGGACCACCGTCGTCGCGGGACCCTCCGAGAGCGGCAAGACCACGCTGCTGGAGGCGGTCACCTTCGCCCTGTGGGGCAAGACCAGCCGCCAGGGCCGCTTCCCGCCCGAGTTCATCCGCGACGGGCACGAGCGCGCGGTCGTCGAACTGGTCCTGGACAGCGGCAAGACCGTTCGGCGCAGCATCACGCGCACCAAGTCCCAGACCCGTCGCATCAGCCACTACGGCAACGAGGCCAGCTACAGCTCCGAGGCGAAGTTCACCGAGGCGCTGGGCGACCTGGGCCGCGATCCGGTGGCGGTCGCCCTGGTCGTCACCCCCCTGCTCTGGCAGGACATGGTCCAAGCCAACGCCCGCCCCTTCCGCGACGTATTGGCCCGCGTCCTCCCAGCCGGGGACGTCCCGGGCGAGGTGCGACGCCTGATGGACGAGCAGGGCTACGAGGTCGACGAGGACGATCTCAAGCTGGACGACAAGACCATCGGCGCCCTTCGGCGCGAGACCCGCAAGGCCCGAGACGAAGCGGCCGGTCGCATCAAGGCCCTGGCCGAGCGCATCGCACGCATCCAGGAGTCCAACGATCTCGGTGTGCTGGACACCACCGAGGCCCAGGATGTCATGGCTCGGCGCGGGGCCTGGGAGACCTACAGCAAGGCCGCCCGCGGCGCCCAGGCCCGGGCCCTGGCCCTCCAGAACATGGCCAGCTGGGACGAGCGCAAGGCCGAACTGGGAGACGTCCCCGCCTACGAGGAGGGCTCGCTCGAGGCCGCGGTCAAGGCCGAGGCCGCCGCCCGGACCGCGTTGAAGGCGGCCATGGGTGCCTACACGGATCTCGACGCGCGGCTGAAGGTCGAGCAGGAGCAGCTCAAGGAGATGACCCTGGCCGGCCCCGATGTCTGCCCCACCTGCGAACGCCCCGGCTGGGAGGGCGGGCAGGAGGCCACGAACCTCCAGCAGGCCAAGGTCGACGGTCTCAACGCCCAGCAGGGCGAGGCCATCGCCAAGGGCAAGTCCTGCCGCCAGAGCCACAACGACACCAAGGTGGCGCTGGACGCGCTCCAGCAGCTCAAGGCCCGGCGCGACGCCTACCAGGGCTCCTTGCGCGCGCTGGGAGCCCGGCCCGAGCTGCCCGTCGAGGCCGCAGGAGGCCCGGTCGCCCCCGAGGTCGACTGCCCAAGCGCGGAGCAGGTGCTGCAGGCCCAGGAGCTCCTGGGCCAGGCGCGGTCCGCCGAGGGAGCCGCCGCCCAGCGCGAGGAGGATCTGGCGGAGGCCCGCGCCGACCTCGAGGCCAGCGAGCTCAAGCACGTGGAGCTCGAGGTCCGGGACCAGCGCTGGACGGCCCTGCTGGAGGCGGCGCGCCAGGCCCCCAGCCAGGTCGCCCGACAGCAGGCCGAGGCGCTCGGCGAGCTGGGTCCCGTCAGCCTGGAGTTCGACGACAACCCCGCCGTCAGCGTGCTGATCGACGGCCGCCCCTGGTGGCTGGCCAGCCGCGGCCGCCAGGTCGTCGCGGACGTCTGGCTGCGCACGGCGCTGCGCCGCGCGATGGGCATGGACTACCTGCCCCTGGTCGTCGACAACGTGCAGGACGTCGGGGGTCAGCCGGTGCCCAACCTGGGCGGCCCGATGGTCATCCTGGAGACGACCAACGCGACGACCATCAGCGTGGTGCGGAAGCGGACCTGAGCCCGCCCGGGGCTCAGCTCCGGCGACGCCGAAGGGCGACCAGGCCGCCCAGCGCGAGCAGGCCGAGCGCGCCGCCGCCCAGGTCACCCGCGCTCGAGCAGCCCTTGGTCTTGCTGTGGGGCACGAGCACCACGGGCGTCAGGGTGTCCACCACCGAGCCGTCGTCGTCGTAGACGCGCAGCTCGATGCTGTAGACGCGGCCAGGGCCGCTCCCCGCCCGCTCCGCACGGAGGAAGGCCGTGTTCGCCGACTTCACGACGATGTCGTTCGTCGTGTGGCCGTCGCCGCCGCCCGGCGCGTCGTCGGCCTCGCTGCTGGTGATGCCGCGGAGCTTCCAATCCACGTCGCCGGCCGAGTCGCCGGAGCAGACGTAGGTCCCGTCGACGCCGAAGGTGACCGTGTCGTACTTGTGGTCCGGCGGCCAGAGCACATCAGGGCTGGCCCAGCCCTCGAACGTGACGGCGCCCTCGATGACCTCGACCTCGATCGTGTCGGTGTCCGTGTAGCCCCAGCTGTCCGTCACGGTCAACGTGACGGTGTGGGCGCCGATCGTCAGATCCACGCTGGCGGTCTCGCCCGAGGCGTCCGTGGCGCCGTCGCCGTCTACGTCCCAGTCCCAGCTGACGATGTCGTTGTTGGAGT
>CALGIB010000122.1 GCA_937915955.1 uncultured Pseudomonadota bacterium | reverse complement strand
CCCGCCTTCCGGGCGCGACCGGGGCGAGCCCAGCCGCGGGCTGCGGCGAGCGCCAGGACCGCCTCGACCGCAGGGAGCTGGGGGCTGAGCTCGTCGGCGGGGACCGTCGGCGGTCGCCACTCCGGCGAGGAGGCCAGCCTCAGCTCGATCGGACCCGTGAGGCTCGGCAGCGCGATGCCCAGGTGGTAGGCGCCGGGCCAGTGGAGCTGCAGGTCACCCAGGGGCTCGCGGGCGGTCTGGAGGAGCACGACGCGGTGCAGATCCTGCGGTCCCTCGGCCAGGACCTGCTCGAGCGCGCCAGGATCCCCGTCGTCGATCACCAGGAGCGTGCCTGTCGTCTGCCGGGCTCGGCTCTGCAGGCCGCAGCGCTCGCGGACCCAGCGCTCGGACTCGGTCCAGGGGCCCGGCCAGCGGTCCAGCTCCTCGGCCGCCTCCGCGTACAGGTCCCGCTGCCAGAGCCCCAGCGCCCAGGCGTGGCCTTCGCCGCGATCGGCCTCCGGCGCCAGCTCCAGCCAGCGCTCCCGGAACACGGGGCGGATGCAGTCCAGGGTCTGCAGGTCGTGCTCGTGCCGGTCGCTCGGGTGCCATCGGTGCGCGCCCTGGCCGCGCGCGCCGTCGTGCTCCCGGTGCAGGAAGGTCACGATGGGCAGCCCCTCCAGGGGCCCCAGTCGGGCGAGGCGCAGGAACATGTCCATGTCTTCGCCGCGGGTCAGGCGGGGATCGACGGGTCCAGCGGCTCGCCAGGCCTCGGTGCGGACCAGCAGCGTGCCGGTCAGGAAGGGCACCTGGGTGAGCACCGCCTGGGAGACGAAGCTGCCGGGGACGCGGCTCGAAGGGCGCCAGGCGCGCAGCTCCGAGCCCCTCCGGCGCAGGGTGTCGCCGAAGACGCCCACCAGGTCGGGGCGCTCGGCCAGCGCCAGCGCCAGCACGCGGATGGCGTGGGGCATCAGGGCGTCGTCGTCGTCCAGGATCATCAGCAGCTCGCCGCGGGCCCGCTGGACGCCGGCCTCCAGCGCGGCGGGCTTGCCCTGGTTCGCCGGCAGGACGACCAGATCGATGCCGTCCACGACCTCGAGCAGCTCGGCGGTGCCGTCGTCGCTGCCGTCGTCGACGACGATGATCTGACAGGGCCAGGACTGGGCCAGGGCTGAGGCGACGGCGTCGAGCACCATGTCGGCGCGGCGGTAGCTGCAGATCACGACGCTGCAGAGCGGCCCCTCGACCGGCGCCGGGGCCTCGGGGCTGCCCAGCGGAGGCAGCCCGTGTCGGGCCAGCGCGGCCTCGGCCTGATCCTTGCTGGCGCTGCTCTCCCAGATCGGGATCTTGCCGGCGACCCGGGCGTTCACGGCGGCCCAGCCGTCGTCGGGGTGCTCGATTCGCAGGACGGGGCTGCACGCCAGCATGCGCTCGCCCAGCGCCAGGCGCTCCTGGTCGCTGCGGGGTCGGAAGCCGGTTGGGAGGGCCATGCCCGCCCTCGTCGGACGCGTCTGCCCCGTCCTTGAGTGCTTGGCCCGGAGGGCGCTATCTTTCGTCCATGAGCGCATCCGAAGAGCTGTTCGCGTTGCCCTGGCTGGGCCGGGTCGGGCGAGGGGATCTGGAGCGGGCGGCCCGTCACTTCTCCGAGCAGCGCTTGCCTCCCGGCGGCGTGCTCTGGGAGCAGGGCCACCTCTCCACGAAGATCGGCATCCTGACCCGGGGCGAGCTGGCGGTCTTCGTCGACGGCGGCCGCGTGGGCAGCGTGCACCGGGGCGAGCTCGTCGGCGAGGCGGCGGCCTTCTTCCGGGGCGTCAACCGGTCGGCGACCGTAAAGGCCCGGGATCACTCGCGCGTCGCGCTGCTGGACGTGGAGGAGCTCGGCCGGCTCCGGGCCTCGGGCAGCCCCGTCTACCTGGCGCTCCTGGACCAGGCCCTGGGCACCCTCGTTCGCCGGGTCCACGCCACGGACCTGCGCGTGACGAGCGCTGGGGTGGGAGCCCGCGAGCGCCCCGGAGGCGAGCCCTCCGCGCTGCTGAGGCTCTGGCGGCGACTGGTCCCGGGCAAGCCCAAGGGTGCCTGTCCCCCGCTGACGCCGCTGCTCCGTCGTCAGATCGGCCTGGCCCAGCTCGACGAGGCCGCGCTCGAGACGATCGCGCGGCCCTGGCAGCCGCTCGAGCTCGAAGAGGGGCAGGCGGTCTTCCTGGAGGGGCAGCCCGCCGACGCCGCCTACCTGGTGGCCGAGGGGCGGGTCGAGGTGCTGCGAAACGTGCGGGGCAAGAAGGCCAGCTGCCTGGCCGAGCTCGGGCCCGGGGACCTGTTCGGCGCCAACGCGCTGGTCGATCGCGCGCCTCGCACGGCCTCCTGCGTCGCCGCCCGCCCGACCTGGCTCTACCGGATCAGCGCCCGCGACTTCGCGCTGGCGCCGGGGCGCTCGGGTGTGCTCTGGAAGGAGAGCCTGTTGGCCAGCTTCGCCAGTCAGATCCGGGCTGCGAACGTCGCCCTGAACAACGCGATGAAGGTGCCGCCCCCGCCCGGTGGCCGTCGGAGCGAGAGCCCCGAGGCCTTCGCCGCGCTCCTGACCGCCCACGGCGCGCTCGAGGGGCTGCCTCTGTCCGAGCACAGCGTCGATCTGGCGGTCTGACGCCTCAACCCAGCGTGGGGTGCCAGAGGCGCGGCTCGACCCGCTCGCAGGCCTGCAGGTCCAGCACGTAGCGGACCATCTGCTTGCCGTAGAACTCGAAGCGACCGCGGTCCTCGAAGCCCCAGGACTGGAGCTGGCGGTTGGCGCCCTCGTTGTCGGTCTCGGTCGTGATCTTCACGTAGCGGTGACCCCGCCCGGCCAGGTCGTCGAAGAGCACCTTGTTGATGTGGCCGCTGATTCGCTTGCCTCGGCAAGCGGGGGTGAAGCTGCAGAACAGGGACTCGGCGGGGACCTGGAGCTCCTCGTCCTCGCTGACGGCGAAGTAGCGCGCGGTGTGGATCAGGTGCCGGATCACGCCCGGCTTGCGGGCCAGGCCCGCCGCGGCGCGCGGCCCGAGCAAGAACCAGCGCTTGCGGAAGATCTCGCTCATCATCGCGCTGGCGTCGATGGACCCGGCGATGAAGCCCTGGATCTGCTCGTCCTCGGTGTAGACGAAGCCCAGGAAGCGGGCGTCCTCGACCAGGCCCTGGTAGAGCTCGGTCAGGAAGCCCTCGCCCAGCCTGGCCCAGAGGCTGTTGCCCATCGCGGCTTTGTGCATGCTCGCGACGACGGGCGCGTCGCGGAACTGCATGGGGCGGATGGAGGCCATCACGGCGGGATCGACAGGGAAGGGCTTTAGCATGGCGCCTTGTCTATCCTCTCCCCGCCCCGACGATGCGCCGCCTAGCCCTTGCGGTGCTTCTTCAAGGTGTCCAGGAAGGCGGTCTGGCTGATGGCCCGATGCTGCGCGGCCAGGAAGTGCCCGATGGCGTTCTCGTAGCTGGTGTCGAAGCTCTCGTTGACCAGCCGGCGGGTCAGCTCGATGGCCACGCTGTGGTTGGGGCCCAGCGCCGCGATCTCCTCGGTCACCGCGGCGTCCAGGTCGTCCTCGATGCGGTCGATCATGCCCCAGTCCAGGGCCTGCTGGGCGGTGACGGTGGGGCAGGTCAGCATCATGCGCTTGGCCCGTCCGACCCCGACGTACTTGGCCAGGCGGAACGTCGCCATGCCGGGCAGGAAGCCCAGGTGCACCTCGGGCAGCTGGAAGCTGGCGCGGGTGGTCGCCACGCGGAGATCACAGACCAGGGCGATCTGCAGGCCGCCGCCCACCGCTGGCCCGTCGACCAAAGCGATGGTCGCCTTGGGGAGGCGCTCGAGCCGCGTGCAGCACTTCTCCCACTTGTTGAAGCCGTGGATGTCCATCGGCGCCCGGGGGTCGAAGTCCTCGAAGTCGATGCCCTGGCTGAAGCTGCCACCGGCGCCCCGGAACACCACCACCTTGGCGTCGGAGTCGTCCTCGAGGTGGTTGCAGACCGCGGAGAGCTCGCGGACCATCTGCATGCTGATGCGGTTTCCGCCCTCACGATCCAGCGTGATGGTGGCGATGCCGTCGGCTTCGTCGAAGCGGAGGGTCTCGTAGCCCAAGGTGTCTCCTACCAGCGCAGCAGCGCGGTCTCGATGGTGGATCCGGGTCCCATGGTCATCATGACCATGTAGTCGCCGCGTCGGACGACGCCCTCCTCCAGCAGCCGGGAGAAGCTGAACAGGAAGGAGCCCGAAGAGAGGTTTCCGAAGTCCCGGAGCACGGTGGCCGTGTGCCGCACGTCGTGCTCGGTGAGGCCGACGTTGTACTTGATCGCGTCGATGACCTTCTTGCCGCCGCTGTGCACGATCCAGTGGGCGACGTCGCGACGCTTCAGGCCATGGGCGCCCAGCAGGCGGTCCAGCGGCTTCTCGGCGTTGGCGCCGACCACGTAGGGGATGTCCCGGTCGAGGAAGAAGCTGAACTTGCCCTGGGCGTCGTCCCAGTCGAAGCGCATCGCGCCGATGGCCGGCGGGATGATCTGGCTGTTGAAGCCCAGGACCTTGGGCGCGAAGCGCTTCTCGTCCCTGGGGTCGGCCCGGACGAGCACGGCGGCCGAGCCGTCGCCGAAGAGGCTGTTGACGATGGCTGTCTGCATGGTGCCGTCGAAGACGTAGCTGGCCGAGCAGATCTCCATGCAGACCATCAGGGCGTTGCGGCCC
>CALGIB010000121.1 GCA_937915955.1 uncultured Pseudomonadota bacterium | reverse complement strand
CGCTCCGCGAACGCCCTGCTGAATGATCTGAACGCGGGCAACCTCGGACGGATCAGCCTGGAGACCCCCTCGGACTGCCTCGGTTCCTAACGTCGGGGTCGCTTGACCCGCCTCGGCAAGGCGGCTGCCCAGCTGAGCGCTTCCGCCGCCAGCGCCGCTTGCGTGGCCGGGTCGACCGTCAGCTCCAGCTGGACACAGTCGTCCCAGGACTCGCCGGGGCGTGGCGTGAAGGGCTGCATGCCCGGCCGTTCGACCAGGGCACGCACGCGCTCCGGCCCGACCCGCGCCACGAGCGTGTCTCCAAAGGTGCCGAAGAACATCTGGCGCCTCACGAAGGCGCAGGGCGAGTCGAACATCTTCTTTCGCTCGACCCGGATGTCGTCGGGCAGGGCAGCCTCGTAGGCGGCGGTGACGGCGGAGGAGGGCGCTTGCATGTCTGGGACTCCGGATGGCCGCTCCTAACCCACCCTCGGCCCGCCGGGGGGCTCGCCGCCGCTCGACGGCCGCGGATGCTGGATCGCCGCGACCCCGTCGAGCAGAGCGGCATCTGGGACCAGGACGACCGATGACCACTGCGGGAGTTTCAACGCGCGGTTGACTCTCAGATCCGGGAGGATCATGCTTCGGAGATCTCCGAAGTAGAGGTCAACGTGCCGAAGTAGACGTCGTGCTCTCGGACCGCGTTGGGCGGAGGGGCGCGGAGCGTCTGGCCGAGGCGGAGCGGGAGGGGGCCACGAACCAGGACCTTGCTGCGTTGCCCTTGGCGCTGCTCTCGGACGGCCCGCGGTCCGGCGGCCCGCGGACCTTCATCGCGAAGCAGTTGACCCAGATCATCGCCGTGGCCCGCGAGCTACCGAGCGAGTGCGGCCGCCCGGAATAAGAGGGGGGATCTCCGTCCACACAAGAGCCAATACTGGCTGACCTCCATGGACAACCTGGAGGACCCCGAGCGGTACGAGGCCGACGTCCGAAACGTCTGCAAGACCTACGCGGATGCGCCGGCGCTGGCGAAGGGAGGCGAAAATCATTGGACTCGCCCGACCAACTTGAGGCTCGCCTCCGAGACCTCATCGCCTACTTCAACGCAGTCCTCGCCAAGCCCTTCCGCTGGACCTACGCGGGGAAGCCCCTATGCGCATGACCCCTCGAGGAACCCTGCTACGGATTCAGCAGTGGAAATCGAGCGTCGGGCGAACACTTCTGGGTCGAATGGGACGCCGTCGTCACGACCGACCGAAGAGGTCGCCCTTGATCGCCTGGACTACGCCGAGGCGCCTCGGGCTTCTTCGTGGAGCAGGGCTGGCCGATCGTGGAGGACACGGCGTGCCGGCGCCGCGGCCCGTCCCTCTCGGGGCGAGGAATGATGGGCTGGACGGACCGCACCTCAGTAGTGGCCAGCGATGTCTGACGCCTTCCCCGACGCCCAGCCCCACTGACCGCTGCAGCCCATCTTCGAGGACGCCTGGTGGCTGACCGGCACGGTGGCCTTCAAGCCGCTGGTCCGCCTGGCTCGGAACATGGTCGTGCTGCGCCACGCCGGTGAGCTGACCCTGGTCAACTCGGTCCGCCTCGACGAGGCAGGCCTCGCGAGCCTGGACGCGCTGGGCAAGGTCACGCACGTCGTGAAGATCGGCATGCATGGCATGGACGACGCCTGGTACCTCGACCGCTACGGCGCCCGGCGCTGGACCGTCGCAGACCCCGGTGGCCAAGCTCCTGACCTGCGTGATGGGGTTCCAGAACCCAGCACAGATCGGTCCTCCCTGGCGCAAGCTGCAGACCCAGTCGGGAGGCTCGCTGCAGGGCGACTTCGAGCGTCTGGCCCAGCTGTCCTTCAGGCGGCTGATCGGCGGCCACGGCGGCCTGCTCGAAGCGGACGCGACCACGGTGCTCAAGAGCTCCGTGGAGCGCACCTTCGGCGGGTCCTGAGGCCTGAGGTCAGCGGTCCTGCTGGGCCTCGAGCCGGCCACGGAGCTCGGCGACCTCGAGCTGTAGCGCCTCGATCTGCTGCTGCTGGAGCTGCACGGTGGCCACGGTCATGCTGGTGTAGCCGTACAGATCGACGCGCTGCCCGCTCGCGTCCACAGCGGCCGATCCGGGCACGTCGTCGAGGATGAAGCCGAGCTTGGTGCCCTGGCCGCGCGCCGGGTCCCGGTACTCCCAGGTGGCCAGCGGGGTAGCCAGCAGGCGCTCGGCGACCTGACGCTTCTGCTCCGCGTTCAGGTACTGGATGCCGGTCTTGGCGGACCGCAGCGAGATGGGACAGCCCCCCTCCTGGTCCTTGGGATCGGAGGTCGCACAGACCAGCAGGGCGTTGCAGTCGTTCTGTGGGTCGCAGCGGGACTCGAGGTCCTCGCAGGCGTCTCCCTCGACCTGGCTCGTGCAGAGGTCGACGCCGTCGGTCGCCGTCCAGCCGCTGCACGCCGGATCCCCGCAGCTCGTGTACCACTCCGGGTCACCGACCTGGACGCTGTCGGTGTCGGCGCCGCCGATGCAGGCGGTGAGGAGGAGACCGAGGGCGACCGGGGCGAGGCGACGTGGCATGGGAGCTCCTGGCGACAGCATGGCATGCCCCTGGCGTCACGGCTCGCGGGCGAACGCCTCGAACCAGGCCAGGACCTCGTCGACGCCGCTGGTCGTGCGCGCGCCCGCGACGTAGCGGTGTCCGTCCCAGCTCACCCGCAGGCTCCGACCCTGCCAGCTCCGCACCTCCAGCCAGCTCCCGGGCCGGCCCTTGGCGAGCATGGGCAGCAAGCGCCCGGCGAGCTGACGACGCGGGTAGACCATGTGGCTCAGCGCCCGCCCCTTGCCGAGGACTTCGTAGGCGATGTCCATGACCGGCTGGGGTCGGGCGCCCGGCCGGGAGAGCGCAGCGCAGCGCAGCTCGGCGAGCGAGCCGTATTCCTGACCGCCGAGCTCGCAGCGGTGATGCGCGCAGGCCTTCCAGACGCTGCGACGGATGCTCGGGAAGGCCTCCATGCTCCGCGCCGCCAGAGGCGAGAACACGGCGCATAGGTCCATGCCCTGGAGGGCTCGCTGGAGGGGGAAGCTGCGCAGGCAGTCGACCTGCCAGATCTGCTCCCGGTGCTCGTGAAGCTCGCGCAGCAGCGGCAGCCAGGCCGCGGCCTGGTCGTACTGGACCCGCACCTGCAGGGCTCGATGGCGCTGGTCGTCGCAGATCAAGAACATGCTCGGCAGCTTCTCGGGCACCGTGGGATGGCACACGAACCAGGTGTTGGCCAGCCGCGGCGTGGCCTCGACGCGGTAGCTGGGGTTGCCGAGGGCGTCGCGCCGCGCGGCCAGGGTGTCGACCACGTCGGTCGGCGGCGGGGGCGTGAGCAGCTCGGAGCTGACGTGCTGGAAACCCTCCTTCAGCTTGTCCTGGAGCTTCCTGGCCACGCAGGCCTGGGCGTCCTCGTCCGAGCCCCGCACCTCGAGCCCGCTCTGTCCACGCTTCCCAGTGCTGCCCGCCGACCAGCGGTAGGTCCATCGCTCCAGCTCCAACACGTAGTGCTCGGTGTGGGGCGGCGGGTGTCGCTCGAGGCGGTAGCGTCGCGCGGCCCCTGGCGGTGGCTTGAGGCTCTCCGGGGGGCCGGTCGAGCCGCGCTGGCGGACCTCGCTCATCCTGTGTTCCTCAGCCCCTGGGCCACGCCGTTGAGGGTGGTGCCCAGCGCATCGCCGACGTCCTGGCCCGCGCGCTTGCGCTGCAGCAGGCTGACCTGAAGCAGGGACAGCACGTCGACGTAGGGGTTGCGGAGCTCGATGCTCCCGCGGAGCACCGGGTTGTCCGCGAGCAGCTCGTCGCGCTCGCGGATGACGAGGGTGGCGGCCACGGTGCGACGGAACTCCGCCTCGAGCTCTGCGAACAGGTCCATGTCGCCGGCCAGGTGGCTCACGTAGAGCCGGGCGATGTCCAGGTCGGCCTTCGCGCAGACCATCTCGATCTTCCGCAGCAGATCGTCGAAGAAGGGCCAGTCCCTGGCCATGGCGCGCAGGACCTCGAGGTTTCCGGCGTCGATCTCGCCCTGGAGAGCTGTCCCGACCCCCAGCCAGCCCGGAAGCATCAGACGGATCTGTGTCCACCCGAAGACCCAGGGGATCGCACGGATCCCGGCCATGGTCCCGGCGCCGCCCTCGCGGTAGGCCGGGCGGCTCCCGAAGTGCACGTGCGCCAGCTCGCGGACCGGCGTGCACTGCAGGAACATGCGGTACACGTCCTGCTCTTCGTGGATGCGCCGCTTGAAGTAGGGAAGGGCCACGTCCGCCATGCGGTCCATCACTCCGTGCCACTCGGCCACCGTGGGCTCGCGGACGCCCGCCCTCCAGTCCTGACGGCTGGCCATCAGCGTGCCCGCCAGCATGACCTCGAGGCTGCGCTCGGCCAGCTCGGACAGGCCGAACTTCTGGCTGATGACCTCGCCCTGCTCGGTGATCTTGATGCGACCGTCGACCGTGCCGGGAGGCAGGGCCACGATGCCTCGGTAGACGGGGCTCCCGCCCCCACGCCCGACCGTCCCGCCGCGACCGTGGAAGAGCGTGAGCCGCACGCCGTGCTCGACACAGACCTCGGCGAGGGCCTGCTGGGCCTTCACGAGCTCCCAGGCGGCGGGCAGGGTGCCGGCGTCCTTTCCGCTGTCGCTGTAGCCGATCATGACCTCCTGACGAAGACCGCGCGCCTGGAGCTGCCGGCGGTAGGCGGGGTCGGCGAAGAGGCCGCGGAGCACCTCGGGCGCACGCACCAGGTCGTCTCGGGTCTCGAACAGCGGCACCACGTCGATGGCGCTTCGGGGCGGCTCGGAGGCCAGGTCGAGGAGCCCGGCCTCGCGCGCGAGCAGGCAGACGCGCAGCAGGTCCTCGGCGTGGCGGGACATCGAGATGATGTAGGTCTCGGCGATGGCCGAGCCGGCCTCCTCGTGCAGCTGTCGGATGGCCTGGAACACGGCCATGCATCGGGTCGAGGCCTCGTCGAGCGGCACGTGGGGCCCCGCCAGCGGGCGTCGGCCGAGCAGCTCGCGCACCAGGCCCTCGCGGTCCAGGGGAGGGATCCCGGTCTGTGCGCAGAGCGCGTCGAGCGTGGCGGTGTGCACCTCGCTGTCCTCGCGGATGTCCATCCTCAGGCCGAAGAACCCGTGCGTCGAGCACTCCGTGCGGAGCGGGTCCAGCCAGCGCCGGCGCGTCCGGTGGGCGCCCGCCTCGTCCAGGGCCTCGGCCACCACCTCGAGGTCGTCGGCGAACTCCTGGGCGCTCTCGTAGACGCTGGCTGGCGTCGGGACCTGTCCGGCGTCCAGGGCGGCCACCGCCTCCATGGTGTTGCGGAGGCGAGCCAGGACCAGCGAGAGGAGCAGGCGCAGCGGCTCGTCCTGGTCGCGCTTGCCGTCCCGCTCGAAGACCCCGGTCAGCTGCGAGCGACAGGACTCGATGGCCGTCCTCACGGCCGCGGTCTCGCCCACCACCCGGGCAGACAGGGAGAGTCTGTGCACGAGCTGCTGGACCTGCTCGGCGTAGCGGTGCAGCGTGCGGTGCTTCGCACGCCGGGCCGCGGCGATCGTCGTCTCGGGCGTCACGTAGGGGTTGCCGTCGCGATCGCCGGCCACCCAGGTCCCCGGGACCAGGCGGGGGAGGGTGGGGAGCCGGGCGCCGAAGACCTCTCGGAAGGCGTCCTCGAGGCCGAGCAGGACCGCGGTGCCCGCGTCGGCCAGCCGCGTCTCGAAGTACCAGAGGACGGTGCTGACCTCGTCCAGGACGTTGGGGCGGTCCGAGCGGTTCTCGGCCGTGGTCCAGAGGATCTCCACCTCGGCCTCGACCTCCTCGAGGTGCTCGGTGCGCTGGTGGGGCGGCAGTCCGTCTGCCGCCAGGAGCAGCACGGCGACGCGGGCCTGGAGGGCCAGGACGGTGCGGCGGGTGGACTCGGTGGGGTGCGCGGTGAGGACGGGGCTGACCTCGAGCTCGGCCAGGGCTCGCGCGACCTCGTCCGCGGTGGCGCCCTCGGCCAGCAGCGCTCGGAGAGCCCAGGCCATCGAGGCGGGCTGGGGCGGGCTGTCCGGCCTGCGGGCGTACCAGCGCCGCCTGCGGACGCGGTGGATCTGCTCGGCGGTGTTGATGAGCAGGAAGAACAGCGTGAAGGCGCGGGCGACCCGCTCGGCGGTCGCCAGATCGAGCGCGTTGACCACCTCGAGCAGCGGCGAGAGCTCCTGGCCGCCGTGGCGACGCTGGCGGGAGGCCTTGCGCAGCCCCTCGACGGCCTCGTACACGGCGTCCCCCTCGAAGCGTCGGATCACGCGCCCCAGGGCCGTGGACAGGTCGCGCACGTCGGCTTGGAGGGCGCCGTCCTGCTCCCTCCGCGGTGTGGGATTCAGGGA
>CALGIB010000120.1 GCA_937915955.1 uncultured Pseudomonadota bacterium | reverse complement strand
GCCGCCGACGCCCAGATCGCGCAGGCCCACGCCGGGCGCGCCGGGCTCGAGGCCGCTGCCCTGCGAGGTGCCCACGGCATCGCCCAGGTGGCGGCTGATGCGGGTGGGCACGGCGCCCTTGATGGCCTGCAGGGCGCGACGAGGGTGGGTGACCTGGCCGTGCGCGGCCGCGGGGTCCTCGCTCCGGTCGCCGAGCAGGTTGTCGACGATCTCGATCAGGCCGCCGCGGACCAGGGCCTCGGCGAAGCCGTCGGCCTTCTGCTCGTGGGCATCCCCGGGCTGGGAGACGCCGGGCTTGCCGCCGCCGAGCACGGCGTGGTGCAGCTCGTGGGCCAGCAGCTCCTGGCCGCTGGCGCTGTCGGGTCGGAAGGCGCCGCCGGAGAAGTAGATGTCCCGTCCGACCGTGACGGCCGTGGCCGCGACCGAGTCGGCGAACCCGGAGGCCGCGCCGTCGGTGTGGATGCGCACCTTGTCCACGGCCTCGCCCAGGATGGGGCGGAACAGCTGGGAGAGTGTGCTGGACAGGCTCTGCCCGCCTCCCTTGGGGCGTCGTCCGCCCTCGCTCCGGCGCTTGCGGCCCTTGGCCTTTCGGCTCAGCGCGCCGGTGCGCTCGGTCTTCAGCGAGGCGCGGCCGGGCTCCTTGCGCTTGGCCTCGACCCCGTGGTGGGCCACGAAGCCCCACTTGCCCTGGTGCTCGCCGTCCAGGACCAGGACCCGGACCCACTCGCGCATCGGGGCCTGGAAGCCCAGCTGGGTGCCGGCGGTCAGGCGGGCCACCCAGGTGCGACGCAGCGCGCGACGGTCGTTTCGCAGCACCACGCCCTTGGTCCCGACCTGGGCCGGCTCGAGGCCGTTCTTCTCGGCCTCGCCGAGCTCAGCGTCCGCGGTCTGGACGGACTGGGGCTCCTCCTCGACGGTGGCGGCCTCCTGCGTGCCGCGATCGCCTCGGCTGGGGCCGCCTCGTGAGGCGACCTCGCGCAGGGCCGTGACCTTGGTGCGGAAGCCGCTCAGCTGCTTCTGCTGGTCGCCCTTGTCGGCCGCGTCCTGGCTCTTCAGTCGCTCCTCGCGCTTGGTCGGGGGCTCGGTGGTGTTGGCCTTCTCGACGCGCTGCGCCGCCAGCCAGCCCATGAAGCCGTCCAGCAGCTCGGTCATGCGCACGCCGCCCAGCAGCACGCGCTGCAGCGCCGGCTTGCCCGCGGCGTCGCCGACCTTGCCCTCGCCCTCGAGCACCCAGCTCGTGTAGCTGTCGAAGCGGCCGTCGGTGGGATCGTCGGCGCGCTCGGCGTCCTCCTGCACGTTCTCGCCCTGGAGCGTGTCCAGGCTGGCGGACTCGCCCAGGGCTCCGGCGACCACCGCCGTCAGCGCGCCGACGGCCAGCAGCTTGCTGCCGAAGGTGATGCCCTCGCCCTGGAAGTCCATGGCGCTCTCGAGCACCGTGAGGGCCAGGTCGACCACCAGCAGGGAGAAGCTGAGGATCTCGGTCGCGAGCTTGTCCTGCTCGGGCTCGGCCATGCCGTCCCAGGCCTCGAGCTGCTTCTGGAAGGCCTCGATGCGCCCCAGGGCCATGCCCAGGTCCTTGCGCCAGGCCTCGACCTTCTCGGACTGCTTCTGCTCCTGCACCGAGCCGTCGGTGCGGGCGTTGCTCGGGTCGACCTGGGGCTGGGTGTCGGCCTCGTTGCTGTTGGGGCTCTCGACGCTCCGAGCGGCCTGCTCGGGGGCGGCGACATCGGGCTCGATGGTGGTCTCGATCACCGGGCCCGAGAGGTCCACGGTCGGGGCGTCGAAGGAGGGCAGCAGGCTGGCGGCGGTGCTGACGGCCTCGCGCTCGGTGTGATCCGTCGGCGAGGACACGGCCATGCCGCCGTCGGTCGTGTTGGCGTCGGTGCGGGCCTGGAGGCGGCCCTCGAGGTGCTGGACGACGTGGGTCAGCTCGTGGAGGAGCAGCTCCTGATCGCCGCGCGAGCTGAGGTTCAGCCCGGCGGCGTTGAAGAAGATGTCCTGGCCCAGGGTGAAGGCGCGGGCGTGGATGGCCTGGCTGGCCTGCGAGGCGGAGCCGTCGGTGTGCAGGCGCACGCCCGAGAAGTCCACGCCGCCGAAGCTCTGCTCGAGGCGCTCGCGCAGCCCGCCGGGGAGAGCCGATCCACCCCGCCGGGTGGCGGTGCGCACGCGGCGATCGGCGTCCTGGGAGAACTCCTCGTGCTCGCTCTCGGCGCGCCGGAGGGCCTGCTCGGGGCCGACCTCGCCGTTGCCGTAGCTGGCGATCCAGCCCGTCACCAGGCTGTTGGGCAGCAGCGACGTGGCCGAGGAGGGGACCTCGAGCCCGGCCGCGGCCAGCGTGAGAGCACCCTGGATGATGCGTCCGGGCCCTTCGAGGGCGTCGCCCGAGAGCGCGGAGATCACCTGGGTGTTTCCATAGACGGACTGCAGCGAAGAGCTCAAGTCAGCGTGGGATTCCGCTCCGGGGGCCTGCTGAGCGGACTGACTGAGGCCGTCTTCGCTGCGCCGACCACGGGGCCGGGCCAGACCAGGGGACGAGTCCACCGGTCGACGCCCGACGCTGCCGTCGTTGCGGTCGGATCGAGACATGTTCTTCCTTGGCGCCAGTGCGCCAACCTACCACCCCGAAGACGGCGGATCGAGCGCCTTTCAGGGCGCGAGCCCCAGCTCCTGACCCGGCTCGATGAACCACCCGCTGCCCAGCCGGTACCAGGTCTGGGTGCGGGTGCTCTTGTCGAGCACCTGCGTGGCCACGTCCAGCGTCTCGATCTGCACCACCAGCGTGGCCTCGCGCAGGCGGTCCTGGTCCTCGAGCGGGGGCCCGATGTCGACGCGCAGGATGCGGTAGCTCTGCACCTTCATCGTGGCCCCGCCCTCGGTCTGGGAGCTCAGCCACTCGGCCTGGTAGCCGGGGTCGGCGAGGAAGCCCGAGGCCGGAATCAGCTCGCCCCAGCGCATCGAACGCCAGTAGAACTCGACCACCTCGCCCAGGGCGCGCTGCTCCTTCTTGACCTCGCGCAGCTCCTGTCGGGCTCCGCGCTCGGCGGCGCCGGGCTGGGCGGGGGAGGACCAGAGGGCGAGGAGGAGGGGGAGCAGCATGACGGCAGCGTAGCCAGCCGCTACGCTGGGCGCATGTTGCAGCTCTGGTTCGCCCTGTGCCTGGGTGCTTGCGTACACAAGGTGCACGTGGACAGCGAGCCGCCCGGCGCGACGGTCTACTTCAAGGGCAAGCGGGTGGGCGTGACCCCCATGGACTTCACGACCGTGTGGACCCCCCACCTGAGCAACCAGGCGCGGCGGTACCGGCTTCGCGTCGTGCTGCCCGATCACCGGCCGGTGGTCACGACCATCGGCCCCGAGGTGCGGCTGTGGCGCTACCTGCTGCACCCACTCCGGGGCGGCCTGGGGCCCTGCCTGGTCCCGCCCTTCGAGTGGTCCGGCGGCGCCTGCCTGAAGCCCCGGAGCGCGCGCGGCTTCGTGCTGGTGCGCGACCACGGCCCGGCCGGAACCTGGACCCCCGAGGACGCCCAGTCACGATGATGTTTCTCCTGCTGGTGGCCTGCACGGGCTCCGAGACCCCCGATCCCCTGGAGACCTGCCAGGGCGACCCCGACACCGAGTGCTGCGAGGACGCCGACTGCGAGGAGGGCAGCTTCTGCTGGCACACCTGGCAGTGCGCGACCATCGGCGGCGCCCTCAGCTGTGAGGAGGCCATCGGGGACCGCAGCTGCCACCGCGAGTGTTCGCTGGCCGACACGGCGGCGCCGGACCAGTGCCCGACGAGCGAGGACTGCCAGGCCTACGAGCACGCCCAGGGCGAGAGCTTCATGACCGAGATCGCCGGGTGCTTTTGAGCCTGTTGGGGCTCGCTCTGGCGGCGGACCCGGTCGAGCCCCAGCCGGCCGCCGTGCGGGTCGAGGGGCCGGTCACCCGGGTCGAGCTGCTGGGCGCCGAGGGGGAGTTCACGGTGCCCATCGAGGCGCTGCCGGCGGGCCGCTACCTGATCCTGGCGACCTGGGCCCAGGGGCCGCCCTTCGTGGCCGGTCGGGTCAGCCTGGCCGCGGGCGAGCAGCTGACCTTGCGCTGCGACGAGGCCTTCGCGGTCTGCCTGCCCGAGCGCCGCGAGCCCACAGCCGAGGGCTGGCAAGGCCGAGAGGCCTGCGCCGACGGGCTGGCCAGGATCCAGGTGCAGGGGGACGGTCGGCGGATGGCGCTGGTGGGCGAGGGGCAGGAGGGCGGCAGCGTGCTGAACGCCGACAAGTCCGTCGAGCTGGCCGCCGGCACCTACCGGATCTGGACCGAGTGGGAGGAGACCCCCGAGCTGAGCGGCATCGTCGAGCTGCGGGGCGGTGAGGAGGTCACCGTGCGCTGCTCGGAGGCCTTCCAGCTGTGCCGGGCGGTGGAGACGAGGTGCCGCTGAGCGCGGGTGCAGACGGCGCGGATCGGACGGGGTAGGGAGCCGCTGGAGGCTGCATGCTGCTGCTGCTCGGGTGCTCGCCGGACTACGCCGGCTCGATCCACCTCAAGCTCGACGGGGCCGAGTCGGGCACGTTCTCGGCCAGGAGCTCCGAGGTCGAGGCCGGGATGGCCGTGTGGCCGGGCTCGGGCGACCAGGAGACCGGCGAGCCGGTGTTCCGCACCAACGTGGACGAGTTCCTGATCGGGCCGCAGCGGAGCTCCTTCAGCGAGTACGACACCGCCGAGGCCCACTACAACAGCGGAGGCGGCGCCACCGTCGAGGTGGTGATCGACCGCATCCGCTGGAACAACGACGGCCACTTCCCCTTCACGCACGAGGGCAGCCTGTCGGGCTCGGTCGAGGCGCTCGAGGTCGAGGGCGACTTCGAGCTGAACGAGAGCAACTGTCGGAACTCCATCCTGAGCCTGGGCAACCTGACCTGCGGTGGGGGGCACTTCAACCTGGGGCCGGAGCGGCCGCAGATCGTGGAGATCCTGGACTTCACGCGGGACGACTGCCCCGAGGAGATCCGGCACGAATACGTCGACGGCACGAGCTTCGAGGCCTGGGACGACCGGCTCGAGTTCGGCTCGGCGACCTCGGTGGACTGCGTGGCGGTGTCCGACGACACGACGCTGACCTCTGGCGACGAGAGCTGGGAGGGTGGGCCCTTCGTCTGCGGCGCCGACACGGTGATCGAGGTGGACGGCTGCGACTGGGGCGTGACGGCGTTCGCCAACCCCTCGGGCCTGTTCTGGGTGGTCGGGGGCGTGATCGACGAGGACTGCGAGCCGGCTCAGTGCGCGGTGGTGGCGGGCAGGGTCTCTGTGGGACTCTGAGAACAGGCTGAGATCCTTCAGCTATTCGGCGATCTACTCCAGCACCCACGCCCCGACCGACGTCGCTCAGCTTCCTCTCATCGTCGCGGCTCCCCGCTGGAGCTGACCCAGCCCCAGCATCAGGACCCGCAGCAGCGCGGGCAGCGCCTCCTCCTGCGCTCGCAGCCGCTACACGTCGGATCCCGGGTTGGCTCCCGCGGTGACGGTCACCGTCGTGGCCTCTCCCCGGAGACGTCGAACGCCCCGATGCTCGCCGACAGCGCCGTCCCCGACGAGGACCACTCGCCGATTGGCGATCTCGGCGAAGGAGAGCTCCTCCGTCAGGCGCATCCGGACCACCTCGGCGGTGCGTGGATCGAGCTCGCCCTGGGCCGCCTCGACGGCCTCGACCAGCTCGCGCTAGGCCGGGCTCGTGAGCCGGCTCTGGCGGGCCGCGCGCTGGCCCTCCAGGGTGACCAGCCGGGGGCGGACCTCGCCCCTTCGGTGCAGGTCGATGATCCGCCGCCGGGCTGCCGTATAGACGAGTTGGCGGAAGCGGCCAAGGTCCTGGTAACGGGGCAAGCCCGCCGCCACACGAGCCCAGAGCTCCTGGTGCGGATCCTCGGCCCGCTGGGGCCGAAGGGGTCTCGGAGCGGCGCCATCCGAGGCCCGCGATGCCGCGCGATGAGGCGCTCCAGCGCGGGCTCGTCGCTCGCGAGGGAGGCGGCGATCAGGTGGTCGTCGGTGTGCATCGCCCAGGGGAACGCAGGGGCCCTCGAGAACTTGCCGAGCGCGCGCCTCGGGTAGGATCCCCGGCCGCTCACCCCGGATCCCTTGTGCGCTACGAGCCCCAGAACCCCCTGATCGTCCAGTCGGATCACTCCCTGCTGCT